>JAGLXC010000073.1 GCA_023133095.1 Gammaproteobacteria bacterium
TGTCTCATGTCCAGACCTGACCCCAGTAATACATTGCGCCGGAACTGTTAAACCATTAAACTCTCATTATTAAAGTATAAAGCAGTGAGGGATAGAATATGGCAGACAATAAGCCTGATGATAACAATAAAAAAGATATTTGGCATAAGCGCCCAAAGCCAGAAGGGCCGCCGGATCTTGATGAGTTGATGAATAAATTACAGCATAAGCTGAACTCTCTGTTTCGGGGCAAAAAGAGGAAGATCAGCCTGGTTGGTGGTGATGGTTCAGGATCTAAGCCGTCGAGTTTGCCGGGTTTTGGTCTGTTTAGCGTTGTAATATTAATAATACTTGTGCTCTGGGCCTTGTCTGGTATCTTTATTGTTTCACCCGCAGAGCGAGCTGCTGTGCTCAGGTTTGGTAAATATGAAGCAACAGTCGGGCCTGGGCCGCACTGGATTCCGCGCTTTGTTGAGTCGCGTTATGTAGTCAATGTACAGCGGGTCGCTACCTACCCATATAATTCTGAGATGTTAACTAAAGATGAAAATATTGTTTCAGTCGCAGTTGCGGTGCAATACCGAATTGATAATGTTAGAAATTATCTTTTTAATGTAACAGATCCTGATGCTAGCCTGCAGCAGGCAACAGCTAGTGCTTTGCGTCAGGTAGTAGGTCACACTACTTTGGATGATATTTTAACCACAGGGAGAGAATTGGTGCGTGAGCAGGTAACAAAGCAGTTAAATAGTATTTTAGCGCGTTATCATACTGGAATTGTGGTGACTGATGTGGCACTGCAGCCAGCAAAGCCGCCAGAATCAGTTACAGAGGCATTTGATGATGTTAATAAAGCTAGAGAAGATGAGCAGCGCTATATTAATCAGGCTAGAGCTTATCAACAAAAAGTAGTACCAATTGCAGAAGGTAGAGCCTCACGTATTATGCAGGCGGCTGACGCCTATAGACAGCAGGTAATACTAAATGCTAGTGCTGATACTGCCAAATATTTAGCTTTGTTGCCGCAATATGAGCGGGCTCCGCGCGTTACTCGAGAGAGGTTATATTTAAATGCGATAGAGTCAGTGTTAAAACAGAGCAGTAAAATTTTAGTCGATGCACCCAGCGGCAATGTTATGTATTTACCGTTAGATCAGCTTATGCGCCAGGGCGCTGTGCCAGCAAAATTGCCAGCAGGGGCTAATAGTGGGGCTGGAACCAATCAGGCGCTGCTGAAATCAGCTAATGAATCTATGGATTCCGGAGTAGGCAGTAGTCGGCCTGGTCGGGCTGGCTATTCTGACACTGGAGGGAGCTACTAATGAAATTTATTAAAAAGTTTTTGCTGATTATTATTGTTGTTGCTGCACTATTGCTTCTTGCCTGTTTGTTCTCAGTAAAAGAGGGACAGGCGGCGCTGGTATTGCGATTGGGTAAAATTGTAAGAGCACCCAGTGGCGAGGTGATAGTGATGCATCCTGGGCTCCATTTTCGAATACCTGTTATAAACAAGGTACGAAAATTTGATGTACGTTTACAAACCTTAGATGCTCAATCATCCAGGGTTTTAACCAAAGAGCAGAAATATGTGTTAGTGGATTACTATGTCAAGTGGCGTATTGCTGATCTACCGCTCTATTATACCCGTACCGGCGGTTTTACTGATCGCACAGAAACTTTGTTGCAACAAAAGGTAAATGATGCGTTAAGGGCGGCGTTTGGTAAACGAACTATCACTGATGTGGTTTCGGGCGAGCGTGGTAATGTTATGACTATCTTGAAGCAGCGGGCAGATGCGAGCGCAAAAGGGCTTGGGGTTGAGGTAATTGATGTGCGGATTAAGCGCATTGATCTACCAGAGGAGGTTAGTGCCTCTGTTTTTGATCGTATGCGGGTTGAGCGCGAACAGGCAGCAACCAGGCATCGCTCTGATGGTAAAGCGCAGGCAGAGCGAGTTAGAGCAAAGGCCGATGCTACCGTAACAGTTACCATAGCGGAAGCTAAGGCAAAAGCCGCTAAAATCAAAGCAGCTGGAGATGGAAAAGCCGCTAGGATCTATGCTGATGCATATAATAAAGATGCCAATTTTTATGAGTTATATCAGAGCTTAAAAGCCTATCAAGATGTGTTTCGTAATAAGCATGATGTGTTGTTGCTAAAACCTGATAGTCAATTTTTCAAATATTTTAATAGTGCTGGCAAATAAATAGAGGCTTGATTTATGGGGAAAATATTTTTTGTGGCTGTAGCATTGCTATTGGTGATGGAGGGAATTACCCCATTTTTATCGCCTAAGCGCTGTCGCAGAATGATGCAGGCAATAAGTCAGTGCAGCGACCGTGCCCTTCGGATTATGGGGTTTGTCGCTATGGTGCTAGGTGTTGTTATAATGTATGTAGTTCATAACAGTTAATATCCTTCGCTAAATCAAATCATCAAATCGCTTTGGATATTTTTAAGTCGTGGGGGACGCTCTTAATTTAGGGACACTCTTTATGGAAAAGAGTGTCCCTAAATTAAGAGCGTCCCCTAAAGATGGGGTTAAAAATGGTTAAAAATGTTGTTATATTGGGTGCTCAATGGGGCGATGAGGGCAAGGGCAAGA
>JAGLXC010000074.1 GCA_023133095.1 Gammaproteobacteria bacterium
CTTGCAGACCCATGTGTTGGGCTCCCATTTCACCTTCGATTTCAGCCCGCGGTGTAAGAGCTGCCACAGAGTCAATCACTACAAGATCAAGGCTGCCAGATCGTACCAACATATCAGTGATTTCTAAGGCCTGTTCACCTGTATCTGGCTGTGAAACTAACAAATCTTCTAAATTAACTCCTAGCTTACTTGCATACAATGGATCTAAAGCATGCTCTGCATCAACAAAAGCAGCGGTTCCGCCCTGCTTTTGACATTCAGCTATAGCTTGCAAAGTTAAAGTTGTTTTACCTGAAGCCTCAGGCCCATAAATTTCAACTACCCGACCACATGGCAAGCCACCAACTCCAAGAGCTAAATCTAAACCAATAGAGCCGGTAGATATAGTTTTTACATGTTGAATAGCACTTGCATCACCTAAACGCATTACTGAACCCTTACCAAATTGACGCTCAATCTGAGTCAACGCTGCACCTAAAGCTTTTTTACGATTCTCATCCATCACATTACCTCATATATAATTAAATTAAGTTAAATTTCAAAATCACAGATGGTGATATTATTACATAATTATTAATAAAGAAATACAGTAAATAATCCTAATAATCCTGCAATATGCTAATTTAGGTATGGCTGTAGGGGTGCCCCTTGCGTATGCCTGCTCTTACGACGCCTGAAGAATATTGATCAATTCCTGCAATACAAACTCCGCAGCCTGGCTACGAATGCTATTGCGGTCGCCCTGAAAATGGCAGGTGGTTGAGCTGGTTTTGAGGTTGCTGCTGGCCGTGCCTGCCCAGGCAAAAGATACAGTGCCGACTGGCTTTGCTGCTGTGCCGCCAGCAGGACCTGCGATTCCTGTGACAGCAAGACTGACTTGAGCATGGCTATGGGTTAAGGCTCCCTCTGCCATCTGGGTTGCCACCTCTTCACTGACTGCGCCATATTTGACAATGGTTTCGACTTTAACGCCTAACATCTCTTCTTTAGCTGCATTGCTGTAAGTAATAAAGCCACGCTCAAACCAGGCAGAGCTACCAGCTATTGAAGTTATAATTTGCGCTACCTGACCGCCGGTACAAGACTCAGCGGTCACAAACATAAGATTTTGGGCCTCAAGTATGAGGCTCAGTTGTTGCGCTAGTTGGAAGCATTCCATAGTTGAGTTATAAAACTTTTGCACAAATATTGCAATCTGTTTATTTTAGTTACAGCAATAAAGGTGTTCGTTCTTCTCTGTCTGGCTGCAACTTTTCCATAAGCTCGTTTAGAACTGCATGAGGATCTTTATTCCCATCTCTATAAATTCTATGCCACATTGTGGCGTACCCACCAGGTGCTGATTCTGAATCAGCATTTAGTGATCCTTGTCCTTGCCCCACATCTGGCACTTTACTATCAACAGCAGCAAAAAATTCACGTAATAATTGTTCGCTCTCTGATCTATTGCTGTTATATCCTTGACAGAAAAATACCAAAAAAGAGGCAAAAGATATTATAAGATACGCAGACCAATCACCATCATTAGCAATAGTTCCATTATCATCTAATCCCCCACCATAAACATTTGCTAATGTAAGCAAAATTGGAAAAATATTTACCATCTTTAAGCCATGCCCGCTGGCATCAAGAGTATCGGTCATATGTGCGTAACTAGCAGCAAATTTTTGGGCGTGTGCCTGTAATGCAGCTTCAGACATTCTAGTAGTTGCACTATTTATTTCAGCAATTTC
>JAGLXC010000075.1 GCA_023133095.1 Gammaproteobacteria bacterium
GTGCTGGGGCAATTTTATTAGCCAAGCGCGGCGCTGATCTGCAATATCCAGGCTTAGAGCTAATGGATATAACTATTGCTCGCAATGCCTTTGGTCGTCAGGTTGCCAGCTTTGTTACTGATATCGCTTTTCCGCCTCTAGGGGACAAACCATTTCCTGCGGTTTTTATTCGCGCGCCGATGATTAAAGAGGTAGGATCAAAGGCTGAAACATTAATCAGTTTAGATGATGGAACAATAGTCGCAGCAAAACAGAAAAAACTGTTTGTCACTTCGTTTCATCCAGAACTAACTAATGACAATCGCTTGCACGACTATTTTTTGCAGTTAATTAATTCTTAACTGATGCATTAAGCGCACCATAATCAATCTTAGAGTTATGCCTTGGATCTCTAGCTATCTTACCAAAAATTATTTGATCAGCTACTGGCATATTATTAGCAGTACAATATTGCTGTATCTCTTGCTCAACTATAGTTGCACTTTCAATAAACAGCAATAATTTATTATCCTTTTTTAGATAGGTTCCTATAACAATTTCAGGATACTCCAACAGTTTGGCTTCGAGTGGAAACAGATAATGGATTTTATCGTTATGGGTAAAGCGTTGTTTTAATCTCCCCATGAGATACAGAAAACCATTTTGATCTAAATAGCCAGCATCTCCGGTTCGATGCCAGATTGTATCTCCATCGACTATTTTATTTTGGCGCCAGGCCGTATCATTACGATAATAATCTTTTAAGACATGATCGCCAGCAACACAAATTTCACCAATATTACCTGTTACTGGTATAATGCGCACTTTAATTTCAGCAATCGGTTTACCAACTAATAGACCTTCAGTTTGGATTGAGCTATTGCTAGCGACTAAATCTTTAGCTGTAATAGTGCTTATTGGTTCAGCCTCAGTAGAACCATAGATTATTTCAACAGCTGTTTCAGGAAAAGCCTTGATTAACTTCTTAGCTAGCGGCAAAAAAACTGGCGCGCCACCTAACGATATTTTTTTCAATGACTGCAGCCCTACCTTCTCCTTCAGACAGTAATCTGCTAATTTGGCGTAAATAATAGGGGATCCAGCTGTCGTTGTGAGCTTATATCTATTAATCACCTTAGCTAAATGCATTGGATTAATTGCCTCTGGTTTGGCAGGATTAAAATCAGGAATTATGGTAGTAATGCCAGCTGCCAAATTAGTCAAAACCACTATAGGCAATGTTGCTAAATTAATGTCAGTAGCTTTAGGCTGTAGATGCTTGGTTAGAACTTCATGTTGCGCTATTAAAAACCCATGGGTTCGATTGGCTGCTTTTGGAACGTCGGTACTGCCAGTGGTAAAGGTAATTAATGCTGTATCAGCTTTAGCTACTTCGGCAACAGCTGGGGCTTTTTGTTTAGTTTTATAGCGAATTAAACCTGCAAATATATTAACTGGTATTTTACGCACCTCTTTAGAAAACAATCTTAATATATGCGCCTTTGGAATTCCTATGAAAGCTTTACATTTTACTAAAGCGGCTGCCTGCTCTAATCGATTTTTTCGCACCCAGGCATCAAGAAAAACAGCAGTAGCGCCACAATGCCACAAAGCTAACAATATTGCATAGAGATCCAATGACATTGGGACAAACAATAAAATCTTGTCATCTTTGGCTATGCCTTTAGCGGTAAAGCAAGCTGCGATTTGCTGAATTTTCTGCGCTAGCTCTTTATAGGTTAGCTGTTTTTTACCGTGTATTAGAGCAACTTTATCTGGATACAACTCTGCGTTTTCATAGAGAATATTGACAATATTATTACTCATAACTCTTTGCCATAAAGCTGATAGGTACGAAAAACAGCGCCTTTATGGGCGGCAGTTTTGGCTGAGATATTACTATCATGCATGAGCGCATAAATCACCTCATCATAGCCTTTTGCTAATGCCATATGATGTATCTTATATGCAAGCAACACCCCTAGCCCTTTATATCTACTTGCAGGCATAACAGCTGCGGTTTTTATTAGTAGCGCTTTTTTTTGTTTCTCATAAAAATTTGGCACACAGAAAATAAAACCAACTGGATCACTGCCATCTTCACAGATCAAGACAAAATCCGGATTAACTATAGTTTTAATTTGACCATACATATTTAGCACCTCTTGTTGCGATATAGGTGTATAGAGAAAATTGTCTTTAAATGCAACGCAACATATAGCATGGATTTTTTTAATCTCTTCCGTAAAATTTTGCCTGTTAATCGGTCTTATAGTTATACCCTTATTATCAAAGATGCGTTCAAACTTAGCTATGCGTTTTTCTGAAATAGTCAAGTCGGTTATGCGCGCAGAATGATAGCTGGCTATACTGTTAAAATCATTAGTGATAAATTGCTGCGCGTAATATGGCTTATGGTAATTATCCAGAAAAAATGGCGCCTCAGCACCAGGATCGGTCAGCCTATATTTATGCCAGGTATCTCCATTTAAAGGTCCAATGCAATAGGTACAATTTTGAGAGCGCAAATAATTATCCACTTGAGAAAACAGTTTCCGTGCAACATCTGCATCATCGACACACTCATAAAAACCGATTAAACCAACTTTATAGTTTTGATAGTTAATCTCATCATTAATTATGGCTGCTGCTCGGCCATAAATCTTACCTTTATCTTGTACAGTAAAATAGCGTATTGGTATATCACTATTTAACGCTTTATCAGGAGTAAAATATGGATCTCCTGCGTATAGATCTTCTACAAATTTATCCATGATAATACCACCATGAAATTAGACCAAGCAATATAGTGACACATAAAGAGATCACTGCAATAATCTGAATCAAAATTACAACACTATGACTATGCCTTTTATCCTCTGCTATTTTCCTATAGACCGATTCAATTCCAACGGTTCCAACATAACAAGCAAGAAAAGAGAACCAAAAATCTAACCTAGATATAATTAATGCAGGTATTATAGTAAAATAAAGGCTAAGACATAACGCTCTGAACAAAATTGATTTATGGCAAATCATAGCAAACTTTGGATAGCCTTCATCTATCTCGGCAAAATCAAATTTACGATACCAGAGGATACTAAGATAAGCAGAGATATTAGTAACATATGACACAAAGAATATATGCGAATACCCCTCAATTAAACTAGCTATTAAAATCCATATAAATGAGACAATTAGCACAAAAAATATTGCACGAATATGGAAATTATCCTGACTAGCCCTACTGTACTTTTTAATAATCAAATCAAATATGGGAATAATAATCACTGCTAAAATAAGCGGCACTGCCCAAAGATAACCAACCAAACAATATGCTGCATAAGCTGTTAATGCAATCCCAATTATCGCACTAAGATCAAGCTGTTTAATGTAATGCGCAATTAGATGGACAACACAAACCAAAGCCAATAGCACACCAATCTGCTGAGTAACAAATAGCATAGACTGATGATCCATTTTTATTAACATTGCTATGACCCCCAAAGGGATAAAAAGATTATCTGCGCCATTTAGCGAAATCAATTCAAACCCTGTAACTAATATAGCAATCAAACTTGCGATCAATATTGCTTTATCTCTATTTATCGCGGTTAAGACTAACAGCCCCAAAAGCACAATAATAAAAGTTGTGAGCGCAAATATAGTTGACCCTTCAGCGCTTTTTTGATTCTCTTCAATCTTATATAATTTAAGGCCATATTTTTTACCGACTAAAGCAGCCAAAGAATCTGAAACCATTAAAACCGCAATAGCAATTAAATAGTAGGCTGGCTGCTGATAGAACTGGCTAATTAAAAATGTCAGATATATAGCAATAGGGTAATAGATACTGCCATGAGTATGGCGCTCTATGCTGTGAACCGCAGGTAATAGATGCAGTTTTTTAGTAATAGACATGACAATAAAAAAGATAATACACAAAAACAATACAGTCCAGTGCGACTGAAACCAATAGGGAAATGGCAAACAAACCATCCCTGCTGCAAAATGGACAAATTTTCTGGTGTTTTCACACTCTGGCCTGGCATATTTGCGCCACAACTCAGCTACGACAAAAATAACAAAAAAAGCCAGGCTAACCAAGCCAGCGTTAACTAGCTCTCGCCCCCAATTCATGCAATCACCTCATCGACAAAAAAATCCCGATAAAAAAAGGCTTTATCTTTCTGTGCTAAATTATCACTTAGCTCTTTTAATTGTTGAACCTGCTGCGGCAATATTGAAGCAATGCTACGTGGAACCAACATATTCCAATAGGCAATATGAGCACAAGAAGCTGCATGTTGCACAATATTATTAGCGGCAGCAGCAAAAATAACTGGATCCATATATTCAAAAATATCTGACAAATTAAAAAAATCAAATTTCATTTGATACTGCTTAAAAGCTTGATCAATATCACCATAAAATAGCTGCAATCTATTAAGGTTTTTCTGAATTCTTGAATAATTTTCTGGCCGCATATAAAAAGGCAGATTCTCACCAAAATTACCCGTTAAAATAAAGGTTAAAAATGGATTATCATGAGTTGCCAAATCAGTTAAAGCATGACGAGTTCGCTGCATAATATGCTCTGCCACACCGCCCTCGACATAACGAAAAAATTCTGGGTCACGACCAGCTCTCCCCATAACAAATCGGCTAAAAAATATTTTAAACAGGGATCGCCAACGCCAACTATCCCAATGATGCTGATAAAATTCTTGCCGCTCTCTTAAATCTTTTTGCACCAATAGCTGTTTTATTCTGGTTTTGCTATGAATTAAAGGTAATATATAATTACGAAACATTTTAAAATAGCGCTCAAATTTACCATGGAAAATAATTCCAGTTTCTATCGAAACTAAATTTTGCTGCCAAAATGCTGTAGCTGCAGCAGAAATCTTAGGTTTAAGTTTGTTATATACAGCTATTCTATTGTCGCTCGAATTAAAACCTAAAAACGCCAGGGTATCTCTATAATCTAAATTAGCAAAAACTGCCATCTTTAACTCTAATGCTGCCAGCTGCGCCTGGCTTACATCTACAGCCACTACCAATTCTGGATCATTAACCAACAACGCTAAACTATTATCACCAGCAGCTGCAATTGATAGGCATTTTTGTCCAGCTTCCCCTGCTTGGGCTTGCACTAAAATATCCGCATCTTCCCAGCAATTGGCATAGCGAATATAGCTAAAGGCAGCTCTATCTGTAATAGCTTTATTCATTTTGCAACAGCACAACTCCCGTAGCTCCATTCATCTCTACCTCATCTCCATCTTTAAGTATTTGCATAAGGTTAGGAATCGCAACGATAGCTGGAATTCCCATCTCACGTGCAACTATCGCTGAGTGCGATAACAAACTGCCGCGCTCTACTAAAATAGCTTTAGCCATAGGGAATAGCGGCACCCAACCTGGATCTGTACGTTTTGCTACCATGATACAATCAGTAAGATCTGGCGCATTGTTAGGGTCAATAACTAAACGCACCTTTGCTCTCACTATTCCTTGGCAACAACCAGTTCCAGCCAATTGATTCTCTCCTGCAATAGCAGTAGTTGCAGAAGCCA
The DNA here is from genome assembly GCA_023133095.1 of Gammaproteobacteria bacterium. Classification (GTDB taxonomy): domain Bacteria; phylum Pseudomonadota; class Gammaproteobacteria; order UBA9339; family UBA9339; genus JAGLXC01. Next base: position 5,559 of record JAGLXC010000075.1, read on the forward strand.
CAAAACTATTCGCCTGATAAGGCACGCCATAGGTAACAAAACGGTCGGCCGGCATCTCTGCCTCATAACTGACAAAGGTCTGTTTTCGCATAGTAACAAGCTGCTTTAAGTCAGACGAAACAGCAGTACCTTGAATGAAATCAAATATCTCTTTTTTAGTTAGGTAAAAAATATCACGCTGGGTTTCAATACTGTTTTCTGCAGCAAATTGCTTACCAATAGCTAAGAAAATTTCGCGTATAGTTGAATATAAACGCGTACGTTCAAAACGTAAATTCTCCCGATTCTTTACCAACACTCTAGTTTTGTTAAGCACAAATTTAAAAATCATCTTACGCAATAGGTGCTTGCTAAAATATTGTTTGATTTTCTTTTCTGCAACCAACCTTGTCTGACGCTCTCTAGCTGCGCTTACTTTAAGATCAACGTAACCCGCTTTAACATAACCTCTTAACAAACGCACCATAATCTCTGGATCATGCTTTAAGGTAGTAGTTTCTAGCTTCAATTCATTCGCACAACGATCACCAAATCTGGCAATATGTTTTTGGATCATGCTATCAAGTTTAGAGTATTTTTTCTCGCTAACAATCTCTGCGTCAGTAGCCTTCTTAAAATAGCCATAGATTGCCTGATCTTTTATAATATAGTTAGCCATACTTTGCAGACTTTTAATCGGTGCGGTAGAGATAATTCCGCCCTCACCACACAACAGATCATTTTGCAAAGTTCCAGTTGGATCAATATTCCATTTTTGGATTATTTTTTTTAACACTCCATAAAAAATCATCGCAAAAAAATCATTAACTAAAGGAGCTTGCCAACGATGCAGCAATGAACGCTCTAACGAGTTGTAATAGTCCTTTAATTGCTGCGGTGATAGATTCCCTGCAACTGGATGCAAAACCTCATTTAATAACTTATAAAACTGCTTGGTCTGTTTTGGCAGAGTAATAAAATTAGTCAGCAATTTCCTTATCATACGCAATAGCTGCAGATACTTATTCTTTTTGCTATGCACAACTGTTGGCAAGATTTCCATCTTCTCGCTCACCCCCATCATCTGCTCCATAAATCCGGCATTGATAGAGTAACCAGGCAACAATGACAACACCTGATACCAATTCAACAAGTTATAGTAAACCTGCCCTTGAATTAAACCTAACATAGAGAAACTACCACTGTTTTGCCTAATAACTTCCTCTTCCACACCCATAATGCGACAAAATTGCTTATAAACTTCCGTATAGATCTCCTGGATAAAAGAAAAAGTCAGCGGCGTTGTCACTCCCGCATAACTTTCAACAATATTGGCATTGTCCCAAACATATTTTTGCGCGGTAGTGTCTGGAGTATTAACTAAAGTAGTAATAGCCCGACTTTGTAATAAATATAATTGGTTATTTGCAATTGCCCACTCTATATCTTGTGGTTTAGCAAAAACCTCGCCTAGATTCTTAGTTAACTGCGCAATCTCCTTTACCTGTTTATCACTTAAACAGAGCTTCTTTTGCTCTGCAGCAAGTGTAGATTTAATTCCGCCCTTAGTAACAGTATAGGTATCTGCATTCATCAGACCTGACACCAATCCATCACCTAACCCATAGACTGCCGAGATAACTGTAGCCTGACGATCACCAGTTATAGGATCCATTCCAAAAGCCACGCCAGCGGTTTCTGGATCTAAC
>JAGLXC010000076.1 GCA_023133095.1 Gammaproteobacteria bacterium
AACCCTATCAATCCTCCTAAGCCAACAATAACTAAAGCCTCTAAAATAATCTGCCATAAAACTTGCCAATCTTTTGCGCCGATTGCCTTTCTTATCCCAATTTCATGGGTTCTTTCTGTAACAATTAAAAACATAATGTTAGCAACTCCTAAGCTACCAACTCCTAAAGTTAGAGCGCCACAAATACCTAAAAATAGTTGGAGTGCAATAAAAAACCAGCGCATAAATTGAAAAATTGCAGTGGTGTCAAACACATTTAATGCAACCTTATCATCTTTATCAAAATGGTATTTATGGCCTAAAAAAGCCCGCATTGATTGCGCAACTTGTGCACTATTTGCATTAGGATAGGGTAAGACTATAAAGTACATCGGTGTCTGATCGCCAAATAAATTTATAAAGGTTGAATAGGGAATTAGCACCTTATTCTTATAGTAATTATAAACATTTAAATTATCCTTTCGAATCACACCTACAACAGTAAATTTAATCTTATTAACAGTTATCTGTTTTCCTACGGCCGGCCTGTCACCAAACAGTTGTTGCTTCACTTTGTCACCCAAAACCACAACAAAAGCTTTATTATCCACATCCAATTTATTAAGAAATCTACCACCCTGCTTTACATTAATCTTTTGTAAATAGGCAAAGCTTGCTGATATTCCATAAACCTCCTTACTCCGCGCCTTTTTATGCCAACCAATATTAGTTCTTTGAATCAAAATTGGTGAAGTTGTTTTTACTCCTCGAACATATTGCTGTAACTCTATAATTGCACTTGATTTTATATTAACCGGCTTGCCTTTAGGAAAACCTTGATACGAGATGCTAGTTTTTGCAGGCATGACGAAAAAGGTACCATCAACAATAGTCATCATGTTTTTCTGACTGGCAGCAGTAAAACCTGTGCCTAAAGCAAGCAACAAAACTACAGCTATAGTTCCCCAGATAATACCAAACAGAGCAAGGGCCGAACGCATCTTGTGGGTCCACATATCAGTCAAAATTTGTTGGCATAGAGTTAGCAGATACACTATTGCTCTTCCACATCTGGTTTATCTAAAACTTTCTCACCAGATGTTAGACCCTTTTTAATCTCTGCCTTCATACCATTTGACAAGCCAATAACCACATCTTGCTCCCGCGGCTTTTGCCCCTGTTTTAGAGCTGGCAACAAAACATAAGTCTTATCGCCCTTAAAATGCAAAACCCGCTCTGGAACAACTAAAACATCCTTAACCGTTTTAACCTTTATATTTGCCGTTGCAGAGTAACCCGAACGCAAAGTTAAATTCTGCGGAATCTTTAGCTTCGTTACCTGTACCTGAAAACTAACATTAAAGGGCAAATTAGAATCCAGCTGAGCTCCACTGGTAGAGGCACTCTCCTGCTCTGATTGCAATGCTATCTTAGTCAATTTACCGCTGATCTTTTGCTTAGGATCAGCTCCAATAGTAACAGTTGCCAGCATATTAAGATGGATCTTAGCAGCATCCATCTCATCAATAGAGCCCGCAAACATCAGATCCTGCATATTCGCCATGCTAAATAGAGCAGTAGAAGCCTGAGCTGAACTTAATGAAAGCACCGGATCACCAACATCAACATCACGAGTCAAGATAAAACCACTAAAAGGCGCTAACACAATATTAGCAATAGTCTTTCTACCAACCTTAGTCGTTCCCTTATCCAACAAGGCTAGCTTCTGGGCGGCTAACACACGTTTCTCTTTTGCTGACACATAATCGTCCCTTGCTACTAAATATTGTGAATAGTTTTTAGTGATTAATCCTGTTTTTAAAGCGTATTTATAGCGATTAAGACTTGTCACCGCTATCTTCTCTATAGCAACGGCTTTTTGTAGATCCTCATAAGCCTGAGCATAGTCAGCCGGCTCTGGCTGTGGCTTAACCTTAAGCAGCGGCTCACCCTTTTTGACATAGTCACCCGCATCATGATAGATCTCTTCGACAGTACCATCAACTTGCGACTTCACCGTACTCGAGTGCAGTGGCTTAATATAGCCGACAGCCTGGGCCTGCTCAGTTACATCTCCTGTTTTGACTGTAATCGTGGCTACGGAAGGCGTAGTATTAGTGCTCTTATGGTGCATAAACACCAGAACACCACCTATTATTAACACAATAACAGCTAAGATAATTAGTGCTTTTTTCATGAAAAATTTCTCTATTTTTACAGGTTAATAGGCTATAAGTTATTATCAATTATTGCAACCAATACTCCAAAACTGGATCAATAATTCGATAACTGCCATCTGGTAATTTCTCGATTAAATCATGTTTCATGAGAATCTCAATAGCTTGAGAAACTCCACGAGGGGTTAAATTAACCTTATCAATAAAAGCCTTTCCGGTTGGCTCTTTGAGGTCAATCGCTTTAGCCATTTCACTTAATAAATGCTTTTGCTTTGGGGTCAAAAACTCCATATCTTTAGCAACTGCACTTTGCTCTTCCTGACAAACCAGATACCAACATTCATTGATGATTTCCAAATCTGGAATTTTAGCTTGTGTAAATAGCTTTTCGCACAGGATGTTAAGATAATATGAATGGTTCTTAGTCAAATAAAATATTTCACGCAACTCTTCATCTTTTAAATTTTGCTGCCATTTTTTCCTGGCAAATTTATTAATGAACTTCTTATAATGTGTATCACCTATTCTTTGCAGATCCATGCGTTGGCATAACTTATAAAAAGGTCTACTCCGATCTTCAAATATCTTACCAAGCAAATGTCTGCTGCTGCCAGAAAAAATAAAACTTATATTCTGTGTTTTTTGTGCCACAAAGCGCAATGAAGCTTCTATTTCATCTGACACGCCTGACTCAGTAATTGTTTGGATTTCATCAATAAATATAATTGCGTGTTTTTTATGTTTTATCAATAGGTCATTAACACCAAGCAGCAATAATTTTATATTATCCTGCTTTTTTGTAACGACTGGCGTCAAAGAAAACTCCAACCCTTTATCTCCTAACATTAAAGCAACCTTGAGGTTTTTAAATAGCGATTCAATAATTCTGATAGCTTTTTCACCAGGGCTTATGATTTTGGCAAGCAGACAACCAACTCCCTGACAAAACTCTTCAATGATAACTTCCTTATCATATTTCATAAATAAATCGATATGCGCATATGGAAGCTTAGCTTGCTCTACAGCATGCAGCGCCAGGCTGGTCTTGCCATAGCGGCGAGGTGAGATCAACAGAGTATGGGTAATATTGTTAACATTCGCCAATAATTGTTGGGTTTCTTGTGTCCGGTTGCAAAAACCTTCACCAAAAACAATACCGCGATTAAATATTTTTGTCATAGCTCACCTATCTCATTTACCTGTTAGTATTATACTATCAGGTAAATGAAAAAGATACTATAAGTATAAAATCATCTAAAAACTCAAAACTACACTAAACCGAACACATAGGTTAAACTGAACCATTACAACCTGACAACTTCCAAAATGACATTCTGTTATTAAACAGAATAACTCCTTAGGTAATTATCCAAAATGGTAAGTAACACCAAGCATTGCTGATTGTGTACGTATAATACTATCAACATCATCTACATTAGTGTCACCATAGGTGAGATCAGGCGGAGGAGATCCAAAAATTTCTGTGATCACAAAGTTCATACTAAATTTGCTGGTAAAATCATAGCCAACTCCCAAACCAACCTCAGGTTGCAATCCATTTTTAGTGCTTGAGGAAGGATCACCCATACCGGACATCCGTACTGTTTGATGCACAAAAGCGCCTCCAGCTTTGCCCTCTAAGAAAAAGCTAGAACCAAAAACATTATATTTCACAACACCTAGTAAATCGACATCATAACCAAAATAAATCCAGGTTTGATTATTCAATATATACTCATCTGGTTTAAAAGAAGAAAAATATCCCAATTCCATTCCAAGCTTTAAACTGGAGACGCTGGGAATGCTCCACAAGTATCCAACATAAGGACGCGTCACAAAACCATAATAATGATGTTCTTCATTAACTGATGGCGGGTGATCAGGTCTTTTTTTATCCATGCCACCAGATCCTGCACTAAAGCCAGCATAAAATCCTGCATCAGATCCAATAACAGGATTAAGATTCGTTTTTCCTGCTGTCATATCTGGCCTTTCAGCTGCAAAACTATTAGATGTTAAAAACAACATAGTAGTAATTACAGTAAAAATAAATGTTTTTTTCATAAAAATTCCTCACAACTTCTCGCATGCGGATTTCTCGCACGATATGCCTTAAACCCTGATTCAGCTTAATAATATCATTGCATAGAAGATTCTACATACTATTTATTTCAGTTTACTAAATTTAGTTTTTATTATATTGAAAAATTAGCCGACCGTATATCCGGGGAAATCCCTGATGAACAGTTATGCCAATGATGCCTGCAAAATTATTATTGATCTCCGGTAGAAGATGAGATTGCTAACAAATGTTTTTAAAAATTTATCTGGAAAAGTGTTGACACATATCAAACATCTACCCTTTAGATAAGAACCGTTTCATAAAATAACATATAGGTCACAAATTACCACACTATTCCGGCTAATATTCTTCTAGAATTTTACTTACTAATTGCGATCGCTTATAGCAATTTAACTTGATTTTCATACTATCTATATGACACTCTACTGTTCTAGGAGATATATCAAGGACTCTCCCAATTTCTTTGTAAGTCATCCCTCTAATAAGATAATATGCGCATTCTGTTTCACGTTTACTAAGCTTTTTATATTTATGGGTAATATATGCTGGCGGCATAACCACTGAAGTTGAAGGAATGATCCCCATTTCATTAATGGCATTAGTGATTGTAATCATATCTGTTTTTGCTAAAGGAAAAGCTACGCCCATAATACCAGCAAGATGATTACTAAAATCATGGACTGGGGTCTTGATTGACAAAAAAGCACCATCTGATAAGCATGTTTGCTGCAATAAGCAGCTGCAACCGATTACTTTTTAAAACTTGCTTATCATTTTCTATAACCTTAACTGACTCATTGCTTGGAGCTAAATCATAATCATTGTGACCAATCACATTGGCTATCGATACTTTAAAAAACTCAGCAGTACTATCATTAATCGCTGAATAAGCCCCACATGTACTTTTTAAAAACACATTAGTGTAATCAAGCAAATTGGCATTGAAAATCTTTTGTATTGATGATGCATCGACAAAAAGTGTTTTTGAATAAGTCATAATTTGATTCTATTTTTTGTTTTTTACTAAAATCTATAGATAAATATTATCTCAATAATACTCCAAACCCACAACAGCCATTTAACAACAACTATAATTAGCTTCAGATAGCAATTACGTCCATAATAATATCTAAACTAGAGCCATTGTTTAACCACTTAAACCAGCTATTATCTTATAGGCATCAATAACAGCATCCATTTCTGCAAATATCTTATCAATACAATCAGTAATTTGATCTTTTTTTGGTTTCTTTGCGGCTTTTTCTACCCCTTTGAGAACTGCTTTTAAACGGATAGTTCCACAATAAGAGGTAGAACCTGCGATTTTATGGGCAAGATCCCCAATAGCTTTGTAATCCTGCTGTTCAAGCAACAATCTAAATTCCTCTTTATGTTCTGGTATCATATCAACCATCATTTTTATCAAAGCTTTTGCTGTCTCTACTTTACCAACAGTCTTTACTGCTAAATCCATATTAATAACATCATCATCTAACTTATTTACTTCATCATCAATAAGCGGCCTAGGCTTAGCTTTAGCAGCATTCTCTTCTGGCACACAGATCCAAAGATCGAGCATTTTTTCTATCTTATCACTGTTCAATGGCTTAACTAAAAAGTCACTCATACCTGCTGCTAGGCAAGGATCAGCTGCATCTTTAGCATTGTGGGCAGTTAAAGCAACTATTGGAGTTGTGGTATTCTTATTTTTAGACTCTCGTATTATCTTAGCAGTTTCAATACCGTTTCTACCAGGCAAACCAATATCCATAAAAATAAGATCATAGTGATTGGCTTTTGCAAGCTCTATTGCTTTCTCTGAATTTGGTGCAACATCTACAGCAATATTGAAATCTTCAGTTAACATAGCACTGGCAACCATTTGCGCTAACGGCTCATCCTCTACCAATAAAAACCTTAACTGTTCATTCTCTTTCTCAATATTAGGCGCTTCAACCACCTTCTTTTCCGGTTCTGATACTGATTTAGGCTCTTCAGTAAGACATAATCTTCCGGAAAGAGGGATACGCAAAGGCAAGGTCAGGATAAACTCTGTGCCCTTATTTACTTTTGTCTTAACATCTATTTCACCGCCCATATCCTCCATAAATTGCTTCACGATATAAAGCCCAAGCCCCATACCTTTATGCAAACCTTGATTTGCAGGGGTTCCTCGACTAAACTTTTCATACATCAAATTCTGCTTCTCTTCTGACATACCTAAACCAGTATCCCTAACACAAAGAGACAATAAACATATTTTATCGTCTTTTGTCTCCAAAGATTCAGCAGATAAGCTAACAAAACCTTTTTCAGTAAATTTAATTGCATTGCTTATTAAGTTAATTAATATACGGCGTAATCTATGCTCATCCCCGATAAGACAATCAGGAAGATTATCTGAAAAATTCACAAGCAGCTGCAGCTCTTTTAATTTAGCAACCGGCTCTTCCAACTCAATAACTTCATATATCAAATCTCTAATATTAAGCTTCTTGTCTAAAACAGGTATTGAGCCAGACTCAACATGGTCAAATGCAAGAATGTTATTTAATAAATCTAATAATTGTTTAGCTGATCTAGTTACAGAGAGAAGACTTTCACGCCGCTTGCTATCTTTTTCATTTTCCGCAAGCAGCTTAGTCATTTCCGCAATACCACCAGCAGGAGTTCTAATATCATGCTCCATATTGGCGATAAATTGAGATTTTAATAAGTTAGCTTGCTCTGCTATAGTTTTAGCCGTTCGTAACTCTTGCTCTACTTGCTTTCGATCAGTTATATCAATGGAAATACCAACCATACCTACAACTTTATTATCATGATCAAAAATAGGCACCTTTCTGGTTAAATAAACAGCTGGTTCTTTATCTATATTAAGGCCTTTTTCTTCTAAGGATTTTTCTTCTCCAAGCGTCATAACATAGCTATCAGTTTGCGAAACAATATCAGCATCTTCCTGGGTCAGGAGATCATAATCATCTAAACCAACTATGTCTTCAGAGGATTTTAATTTATGAATTTTTGCAAGGTTTTCATTGCAGCCTAAAAACACGCCATTTCTATCCTTCCAATAGACGTTCCCAGGCATTATAGAGATTATCTTTTTAAGAAACTCATATTTTTCTTTGATGGTATTTCTTGACATTATCCCTACTCCATCTTATATATTTGCTGTAAATAATAAGCACATCTATTATTAAGCATATTATAAAATTACATAATACTCCAACAAATAATATTATATCATGTTTTATAACAGAATGCAGTATTAATATAAATTGAATCCCAAGAAAACCAGAATACATAGTAACTGAGACACCGCTACTATCTCTGGTTTTTATCAGCAAAATCAATTGCGGTATAAATAACGCCGCATTAAACAACAACATTCCTAAAAAACTATATTCTAAAACTTTATCAATCACTGCTTTTACCTGTTTTTTTAAATTTCAGCTTAAGCAATACCAACAAAGGATCTTCTGTTGCTTGAGATATAAATTTATCATATGTTTCCTCAATAACACTATTATTGTTTCCAGGATAAGCGACAAAGTTATATCGCTCTTCTTGCCACATCAAAAGCACAGCAGCCTCCTCATATAGGTATTGCCTACATAAATCACACGCTTTTTCATAATTTTTAGAAAATATATTCTCATTATAGTATGACAAATTTTTATTAACAAATTTCTCCACACAATGATCTGTTTTCTGTTGAAAAACCTGATCCTGTTTGTATAAATTTATAATCACATCCAGATGGTTTAAAAAACTTTTACTTTTATACCAATAGTCCCATCTCTTTATATCATATTTAACCTGTATATTCTCAATTGCTCTTTTATTACGTGTTAACCACTCATTGCCAGAGTTTAAAAGCTTCTTATGTGCCATAGATTCTGTAATTTCAGAATAGATCATAGCAGTATAGCGCTGTAAGGAATCACAAATAATAATAGTGCACGAAGAAAAATGTTTATTTATCAGCTCTATGGTAGCCGCCATCTTTTCTGCTTCGTGGTATGGCTGTCCAAGACTAATAGGCAACACACAAGAGGCATCCTGAAATTTTTCTTTGAATTGCGATATTTTATAAAATTTAGCTTTTATTCTCTTACCCACCCTTTTGCTCTCTGTGCCTATAATATAATATTAGGTAGGTAATTGAACCACACATAGACAAAGCCAAAATATAGCCTAAGATAAGAATAAGGTCATGCTGAATTATTCCATGTATTATGAAAAAAACTTGTATGATATTGAATCCCATAAAAGTCAAAAGTGATAAATTTTTTGCGTTTTTAGCTTTTATCAACATCAACAATTGGGGCAAAAAGAAAAATGCATTCGCAAATAACGCAATGCTAGTAGCCACCTCTATTATGTCGTACATTATACCCCCTCTATGCTTAACTATAAAAAATACATGCAAGATATCATCAATCTAAAGAGTCAGTATCGAGCGGATTGGCATTATCGCAGATTTCACCCAAACCCACAATAGCCACCAAAGAACAGCTATAATTAGCTTCTGATAGCAATTATTTTTCTTTGTTGAAAATCCCTAATACTCAAACCCCACATTATCAGGATCATACTCATCCTTTAGAACAATCAGCAGCTCATCTTGAGGCTTAACCTGCCACTCTTTGCCTAATCGTAATTTTGCGCCGGCATTCTTGCCCAGGAATTCGATCACTAATGGACAGGTTCCACCTAGAAATGGCTGCAATTTTTTGGCCAGTTGTTTACTAAAATCAGCGGTTAAATTTGCTTCTTTGACTTTGAGCAGCAACGATTTTGCGTAGCTTGTACGAGCCTCTGTCATAGTTAACACCTTCCGTGCTTGCAAGCGATAGTTACCGCTAAAATTATCTATGCTCATCTCGCCCTCTATTAACAGTAGCTGCCCTTTTTGCAGATGGTCACGATGCTCTAAGTAGACTTCAGAAAATAGGGTCACCTCTATGTGCCCGGTGCTATCTTCTAAGGTTAGGATTGCCATTTTCTTGTTGCTTTTGGTTGTTAAAACTTTCATAGCAGCTATAAAGCCAGCAATAGTAATACCTTTATCTGTAAATTTGTTATAGCTGTTGGTATCACCTAATTGAAACGCTACTAGATGCTTGAGCTCCTCCATATAGCCAGTGATTGGATGGCCACTGAGATAGAGACCTAATGCTTCTTGCTCTGCAGCTAAGCGCGCTGTATCACTCCATTTATCTACCTTAACATACGCAACTGATATTGCACGCTCTGGCTCACAAAACATATCATGCTGACCATTTGCCTGCTGCTTTGCATGTTGCTCTGCAGTTTTTAAAGCTGTCTCAATTGTAGCAAACATGCTGGCTCGATGCGCCCCAAAATCATCCATGCCACCAGACCGAATCAAAGCCTCAAGCACGCGCTTGTTAGCTTTGCGGGTATCTACACGCTGACAAAAATCAAACATATCTTTGAATAGTCCTTCTGAATTACGCGTGGCAATAATACTATCAATTGCAGCTTCACCTACTCCCTTGATTGCTCCTAAGCCATAAACTATCTCGCCACGCTCATTTACGGTAAATTTGTATTGGCTATGGTTGATATGCGGTGGCACAATTTTAATGTTCATGCGTTTGCACTCATCTACAAACAGAACAACTTTATCGGTATTATCCATATCTGATGACAGCACTGCTGCCATAAATTCAGCTGGATAATGGGCCTTGAGCCATGCGGTTTGATAGGCAATTAAGGCATAACCAGCTGAATGGGATTTGTTAAAACCATAGCCCGCAAACTTCTCCATTAAATCAAAGATTCCATTGGCAACATGTTTATCAACGCCACGTTTGGAAGCGCCATCTAAAAATACTGCGCGCTGCTTTGCCATCTCCTCTGGCTTTTTCTTACCCATTGCGCG
>JAGLXC010000077.1 GCA_023133095.1 Gammaproteobacteria bacterium
GCCAGCTGCGGCATTGCCGCACCGCTCGTTACAATTGAGGTGCATCTGTCGCGCGGCCTGCCTTCGCTCTCTATTGTCGGGCTGCCTGAGACTGCAGTAAAGGAGAGCAAGGATCGGGTGCGAAGTGCGCTGCTTAACACCGATTATGATTTTCCTACCCGGAGGATTACGATTAACCTGGCTCCAGCTGACTTGCCGAAAAAAGATGGCGGCCGCTTTGATTTGCCGATTGCGCTGGGGATTTTAGCGGCTTCTGAGCAGTTGCCGCTTCAGGCACTAACTGAATATGAGTTTGCAGGCGAACTTGCGCTTTCTGGCGAGCTGAGGCCCATTACTGGAGTTTTGCCGTTGGCGCTGGCTGCCAAAAAGATGGGACGAAAATTAATTGTGCCGCTGCAAAACGCTGATGAAGCAGCTTTGATTGAGGGGATGGAGATCTTTCCAGCGCAAACTATTGGCCAGGTTTATCAGCACTTAACTGCGCAACAACTTATTGAACCCCATAAAATTTCAGCATCGGCCTTAATCTACGTATCAGAATTAGATCTAGCTGATGTCCGTGGGCAACACTATGCTAAACGGGCGCTGGAGATTGCTGCTGTTGGCCGCCACGGTCTGTTAATGACAGGGCCACCAGGCACTGGCAAAACTATGCTAGCTAGCCGCTTACCTGGAATTCTACCACAAATGACTGATGATGATGCCTTAACCACAGCTGCAATTCACTCTATTTGCGGCAAGGCCTTTAACTTATCTGCCTGGCGCAAACGCCCCTTTCGATCACCACACCACACAGCCTCAAGCGTTGCCTTAGTTGGCGGCGGCAATCCACCCAAACCTGGAGAGATATCGCTGGCTCATAATGGAGTGCTGTTTTTAGATGAACTGACTGAGTTCAGCAGGCATGTGTTAGAGGTTTTGCGTGAACCTTTAGAATCGGGCGAGGTCATGATATCGCGCGCCTCGCATCAGGCTCAATTTCCTGCCAATTTTCAGTTAGTTGCTGCCATGAACCCCTGCCCCTGCAGCTATTTAACTGATCCCAAGAAAAATTGTAACTGCTCTCCCAAACAGATTCAGCAATATCGCGCTAAGATCTCAGGCCCCCTGCTTGATCGAATTGATATGCATATCGAGGTTCCGCCCCTGCCCAAAGGCATCTTATCTAAGGTCAACCCTGAAGATGCAGCTGTCACCTCTGCCATTGTACAGGCTCGAGTATTAGCTGCGTATCAAGTTCAGCTACAAAGGCAAAACAAACCCAACAGCGCTCTCTCGACTAAAGAGGTTGATGAAATTTGCTCTATCAATACCGAGCAGCAAAACCTGCTGGAAGCTGCGATTGAAAAGATGAACCTATCTGCCCGCGCCTATCATCGCCTGCTCAAAGTAGCTCGCAGCATTGCTGATCTGGCTGGCAGTCAAACTATAGAAACCCAGCATCTTACAGAAGCTTTGAGCTATCGGAACATAGGTATATAGATTACGTGGATGATTGGTATGTGTGGGATTAATGATTGTTTCGCCCCTTCAGGGCTAATATATTTTTTATATGATTCCCAGGGCGTTGCCCTGGGCTATCACATTACGCCCCTTTGGGGCTTTGTGAATTCTGGCATCTGAACCTTTTTATTTATTCAGATGCTTTCGGTGGCTAAAAACAGGAAACATTTATGTGTGATTTTGAAATAAACGAAAAACACCTTTCTCAGATTCCAGCTTTGCAGCTGCTTATTAACTTGGGCTATGAATACATAACGCCCGCGGAAGCACTTTGCGAACGACAGGATCGAAGAGCCAATGTGGTTTTAGAAAATATTTTGCGCAATCAACTAAAAAAAATAAACCGCATTCGTTTCAAGGGAAAAGAGTTTCTTTTCAGCGAAGAAAATATTCAAACAGCTATCCAGAAGCTGAAAAATATCAAGTACGATGGTTTGCTGAAAACTAATGAAGCAATTTATGATTTGCTTACGCTTGGGACTGCTATGAAGCAGACTATCGAGGGCGACTCAAAAAGTTTTAATCTCAATTATATTGACTGGGATAATCCGCTGCGTAATTGTTTCCATGTGACAGTTGAGTATAGCGTCGAGAGGGCAAGAAGTACTGAGACTGTCCGTCCAGATCTTGTATTGTTTGTTAATGGTATTCCAATTTGCGTAATTGAGTGTAAGGCTCCCCAAATAGAAATTGAACAGGCAGTCTCGCAATCCATAAGAAATCAAAATGATGAACATATTCCCCGACTGTTTATATATACCCAAATGGTTTTGGCGCTAAACAAAAACAGCGCCAGGTATGCAACAGTGGGGACAGCAGCAAAGTTTTGGGGTGTTTGGAAGGAACTTAAGGTGGATAGTGGTGAACTGAATTTTGAAAAACTGCAGAAAATAGTGAATAAGCCATTTGATAAAGAGGTTGTTTCCAAAATCTCGAGCACCTTTTATGTTAAACAAGATTCGTTGGAAGGAAACCGACTTATAACTGAGCAGGACAAAGCTCTTTATGCACTATGCCGTCCTGAACGATTGCTGGAATTGGCGTGGAAGTTTACTATTTTTGACGGAGGGAGAAAAAAAATTGCTCGTTATCAGCAATACTTTGTTGTGAAATCAACGCTTAATCGAGTGAAGCATTTTGGTGGCTCCGGGGCGCGTAAAGGTGGGGTTGTCTGGCACACACAAGGATCGGGAAAATCGCTGACCATGGTTATGCTTGCACGTAATTTGGCCTTGGATCCGAAAATTTTAAATCCGCGCATTGTCTTGGTTACTGACCGAGATGATTTGGATAAGCAGCTTGGTAATACCTTTACTGCTTGCGGACTTGAGGCAAGTCGCGCAACATCAGGAAGAAATTTACTGGAGTTGGTGGCTGAGAAACAGTCAGGGATAATTACTACACTGATTCATAAGTTCGACAAGGCCTATGCGGTAAAGAAATATAAGGATGAGTCGGCCGATATTTTTATTCTGGTAGATGAAAGTCACCGAACCCAGTTCGGATCATTTTCTGCTCGTATGCGGCAAATGTTTCCTAATGCCTGCTATTTGGGTTTCACTGGTACTCCACTGCTGAAAAAGGAGAAAAATAATTTCATTAAATTTGGCGAATTGATTGAACCGCATTACTCCATCACTCAGGCTGTAGAAGACCATGCAGTCGTTCCTCTTCTGTATGAAGGTCGGCATGTTGAAATGACTCAAAATCAGGCAGCGGTGGATTTGTGGTTTGAACGTCATACAGAGGGGCTGACTAAAGAACAGCAGGCAGATCTTAAGCGTAAATATGCCCGAGCTGAAATGCTGAATAAGGCCGATCAGGTTATTTACATGAGGGCATTTGATATTAGTGAACACTATCGTGCTAATTGGCAAAGCACTGGATTCAAGGCGCAATTGGTTGCACCTAACAAGGCTTCTGCGCTTAAATACAATGCCTATCTGAATGAAATAGGCAGTGTCAGTTCAGAAGTTGTTATCTCTCGTCCGGATATGCGTGAAGGCTATGATGAAATTGATGCTGAGACGACCGATGAGGTCGGAAAATTCTGGCAAAAAATGCTGAAACGTTATGGCAGTGAGGCAGAGTATACCAAGCAGCTTATCAATCAATTCAAGCATGGCAGTAAGCCTGAAATATTGATTGTGGTGGACAAACTGTTAACAGGATTTGATGCTCCTAGGAATGCCGTTCTCTATTTATGCAGGATGCTCAGGGAACATACATTGCTGCAGGCTATTGCGCGGGTTAACCGAATCCATGCAGGTAAAGAGTTCGGTTTTATTATTGATTATGCCAATGTGCTCGGCGAGTTAGATAAAGCTTTGACTATGTACAGTGCATTTGAGGGTTTTGATGCAGCAGATCTTGTTGGCACGCTTAGCTCAATAAACAGCGAAATCGAAAAATTGCCAGGACGCTATTCGGATCTGTGGGATCTATTTAAGACAGTAAAACATTCATGTGATGAAGAGGCGTACGAGATTTTGCTTGCAGATGATGAGCGCAGAGAGGAATTTTATAGCCGTCTTTCCGCTTTTAGTAAAAATCTCGCAATTGCTTTTGCGTCTGATAAATTTTTATCCGCTACGGATGAAAAAGTCTTGACCAGATACAAGGCCGATTTAAAAAAGTTCCAGTTACTAAAGGCTGCGGTAAAGCTGCGTTATGCAGATGCTATTGATTACAGAGATTATGAACCGAAAATTAAAAAATTATTAGATACGCATATCCAGGCCAGCGAGGTTATTCAGCTCAATAAACCAGTTAACATTTTTGATGCTAAGTCATTTATGGTGGTTAAAGAGGAGCAAGGAGTATATCAAACTAGAAAAACCACCGCTGCAAAAGCCGATACAATTGCTCATGCCACTAAAAAAGCCATTACCGAAAAAATGGAAGAAGATCCTGCATTTTATACAAAATTTTCAAAACTTATTCAACAAGCTATTGATGATTTCAGGGCTAAAAGAATAACTGAGTTAGAGTACCTGAATAA
This sequence comes from Gammaproteobacteria bacterium, assembly GCA_023133095.1. GTDB lineage: Bacteria > Pseudomonadota > Gammaproteobacteria > UBA9339 > UBA9339 > JAGLXC01. Next base: position 4,505 of record JAGLXC010000077.1, read on the forward strand.
AGTTGTAGATATCAGAGATAGAGTTGCAGGAAACGTACATGATGATATTCCAGAGCAATTGTTAGGCAACGAAGATGCAATCGCTTATTATGGGGTGTTGCAACCGTTGCTTAAAAGCGCAGCTACAGATACTGCGATCACAATTCACAGCATCCTTGAAAAATATAAAAAAGTTCACTTCTGGGATGATGAAGACGCTCAAAAACAAACGAAAAATGAAATTGATGATTATCTTTATGATGAATTAAAAATTAAAAAAGGCATTGAATTATCTCTTAGTCAAATGGATAAAATAATCGAAGAAGTTTTGCAAGTCGCAAAACACCGGAGCTATAAATGACAGCGGTACTGCATAGTGATAAATTAACAGTGATTTATGGCAGCAAAACTATAGGCTATAGTCTTTTTTATGCTGAAAGAAAGACAATGGAAATTGCAGTTCATCCTGATAGCACTGTTACTGTAAAAGCTCCAATGGGTTCTGATATTGTATTGATTGAGAAAAAGATAAACAAAAGAGCCAGATGGATTCTGAGGCAACTTAATTATTTCAAACAGTTTACTCCCAAAACTCCATCTCGATGTTTCATTAATGGTGAAACCCATTTGTATCTTGGCAAACAGTATCGCTTAAAAATTTACCAAGGAGATGAAAATAGCGTCAAATTATCCAAAGGTTTCTTTCAGATAACTTGTCGCAAGCCTGGTCCTGAAGTGGCAGAAAGGCTTCTTAAGAAATGGTATTTAGAACGGGCTAATATTCAACTTAATAACAGCCTTAGTCGCTGTTGGTCAAAATTTAGTAGTTTTGTCTTTGCCAAGCCCGTAATATCGATTAGGCAGATGCAAAAGAGATGGGGAAGTTTATCCAGTAAAGGTATAGTGACTCTTAATCCTGATTTGATCAAAGCTCCTAAGGAGTGTATTGATTATGTTGTAACCCATGAGCTGTGTCATCTGAAATATCATGACCACAGCTCCGAGTTCTATAAGCTGCTCAATAGGGTAATTCCAGAGTGGGAAAGGGTAAAGCGCAAGCTCGAACTCAGCATGGTTTAAATTGATCAGGCATATACTCTTCGCGATTGAATTTTATGCTGTGTTGTCTGCGCTCATTCACAATCCTCATTTATTATATATAAACTCCGGTTGTTCATAAGCTTGACGCCTTGCCTAAAATCAAATCGCTTTGGGTATATATAACTCATAAAAGAGAATACATTACCATTATGGTAGCTTTATTACCAGGGCTGGCCCATTAAAATTTGACACATAATATAAAACTATGGGCATTAGTGTTTGGCTGAGTCTATCTGGAGTTGTTACGCGCTCAACGGTACATCCCTGTACCATCCTGATATCTATTCGCGCTTTAACAATCTCCAGATAGACTCTTACGCCAAACACCATGCCTTCCATAACCTAACATTGATAACAACTTTGTGGTTATTAATGAAATTTTTAATGGGGCAGCCCTAGTTTTATTACAATTTTAGAGTGTGTTATCGGAATTATTGGTAAGAATAATTTTTTTGATCTTTCCCATCGCCTGCTTTTCAAGCTGGCGAATGCGTTCAGCGGAAACATTATATTTTGCAGCTAAATCATGGAGCGTGGCTTTTTTATCAGCTAACCAGCGCTGCTGTAAAATATCCTGGCTACGAGCATCTAAAGCGACAAAAGCCTTTTTCAAATTCTGCTCTTGATTTTCCGTGCTACTTTGTAGTTCTAATGCACGAGCTGGATCAAAGCTATGATCTTCTAAATAGTTAGCTGGCGCCTGCCAGGCAGAATCCTCATTATCATCTGGTGCATCAAAGGCTTCATCATACTGGTTTAGGCGTGCTTCCATTGTTAACACCTCTTTAGTGCTAACATTTAAATCGCGGGCAACTGATTGCACCTCTTCATTAGTGAACCATCCCAAACGCTTAGACATTTTGCGTAAATTAAAAAACAGCTTCCGTTGTGCCTTAGTCGTCGCAACTTTTACAATTCGCCAATTTTTCAAAACAAATTCGTGGATTTCAGACTTAATCCAGTGCACTGCAAACGAGACTAACCGCACCCCCATCTCTGGATCAAAACGCTTGACCGCTTTCATGAGACCAATTGTGCCTTCTTGAATTAGATCAGCGAGCACTAAACCATAACCAGAGTAACCACGGGCAATTCGCACTACAAAGCGCAAATGTGACATAACCAATTGACGTGCAGCTTCAATGTCGCCATGGTCACGAAAACGCCGTGCCAAACCCTGCTCCTCTTCTACAGAGAGCATCGAAATTTGGTTTACCCAGTTAATATATGAATCTAAACTGCCGCCTGGCAGTGCTAGATCATATACGGGTTTGCTTTGAAGTGCTTTGGTCATCTTTAATTATTTTAGCACATTTTTTGGATTAGTGGCAAAATTATTTTAGTTGGTTAAGGTTTATGGCCACAACTGGACTAGGGCCTGACCACCCACGCGGAAACACACCAGGAGTATATCTTTCCATTATCTCTCCACTTATCTATGATTAATTAAGCCCCCAAAAACTGCCCCACCTTAAGATTGCCCTCAAGCTGCAGCGACTTATTCCAGTGTATTACATTTTGAGGCAACAATAAAATAACTGTAGAGCCAAATTGAAACCGCCCCATCTCTGCGCCGCGCTCTAAGATAACATTCTGATCTTTATAATCCTCGATCTTAACCTTTTTCCCTATAGCTGGCGCCACTGTTCCCGCCCAAACCGTAGTAATACTGGCGACCAACATCGCACCAACCAGGACTACAGCCATAGGACCTACCGCTGTCTCAAAAATTGTCACTACTCGCTCATTACGACCATATAAATTTGGCACCTCCTTTGCTGTTAATGAGTTCACCGAAAAGAGTCGACCGGGAATATATGCCATTGCCTGCAGCTTTCCCGTAAGTGGCATATGCACGCGATGGTAATCTTTAGGCGAAAGATATATTGTGGCAAAATTGCCATCTTTAAAAACAGAAGCATAATCAGCCAGCTCACAGCTTAAAAGCGAAGCAATCGAGAAGCTCTTGCCCTTAGCTTGAATCAACTGATCTGAATTTAACTTACCAATCTGACTTATAGCTCCATCCACAGGAGAAACAATAGCCTTTTCAGCTGCAGCTATGGGACGCGTCTCTGGCCTTATTGCCCGAGTAAAAAAACTATTAAAAGTCTCATATTTAAAAGGATCAGCCTCTGTCGCGTCACTCATATCTATTTGATAACGCTTATAAAACCAGCCAATCAAACGGTTCTTTAGCCAAACCCAACGACAATTGGTTATTCGGCCAAATAGCCGTGACATCAGGTGATGAGGTAAAAAATATTGCAATAAAGTTCGCGATTTCATGAAATTAAACCTATTTTATGTAAGAATTTATCTACTAGTATAATTATTGCACTTGCAGGCAGGAAAGAAAAGCTATGAAAATTTATCTGGTTGGCGGCGCGATCCGTGATCGCTTGTTAGGATTACCAGTAACAGAACGCGACTGGGTGGTAGTTGGCACAACTCCAGAAGAGATGCTAAAACTAGGCTACAGACCAGTAGGAAAAAACTTCCCGGTATTTTTGCACCCAAAAACCCATGAAGAGTATGCCTTAGCCCGAACCGAGCGCAAAATAGCCAAAGGTTATAAAGGCTTTAAATTCTATGCCGACCCAGGCGTTACTCTGGAAGAGGATCTGAAACGTCGTGATCTAACCGTTAATGCTATAGCAGAAGCGACAGATGGAACTTTAATTGACCCATTTGATGGCCAGAAAGATATAGAACAGAAAATTCTACGCCATGTGTCATCTGCTTTTGCTGAAGATCCAGTAAGAATTCTCAGGATTGCCAGATTCGCAGCCCGCTTTGGTGGTTTTTCTATTCATGCAACAACCATGCAGTTAATGCAGAACATGGTGGCAGCCGGCGAAGTTGCGGCATTAGTACCAGAGAGAGTCTGGCAAGAGCTCTATCGCACGTTAACCTTACCAACTCCAGAACGTTTTTTTACCATCTTAAACGATTGCGGCGCATTAGCGATTTTATTTCCGGAGCTAATTCTGCACTATAAAATTGCTCTTAAACGACTTAAAAACGCAGCTGCTGTAACAACTTCTGCCACCATTCGCTTTACTGCTTTAGTAAATATATTAGATATAGCAGCACTGAAAACTCTATGCGCCCGCGCGAAAGTTCCAGCTGAATTCCGCGATCTCGCATTATTAGTAATAAAATATCAAGGGAACTTTGATAATGCGCTAGATCTCAGTGCTGAAGAACTATTAACAACCCTAGAGCAGCTCGATGCTTTTCGTAGACCAAAACGCTTTGCTGATTTCATGCTCGCCTGCGCCGCGCATAAAAAGCAGCAATATCACGCTCAAGTAGAGCGATTTAAACTGGCTCACACAAAAGCTAGGCAAGTTTTAGCTGCACCTTTGCTAAGGCAGGGCCTTAAAGGCAATGAAATTAAGCAAGAGATGCATAGACTCCGAGTAGAGAGCATCAAAGCCCAATAATGTCTAAAATTACCCCTATAAAAACGACAATTTTTGTCGGAAATAGGGGTGGGGTATTTTATACAGAGCCTGAATACTGTGATCGTTTCCATCCCTAAAACTAAATTTAGCGAGTTACAATAGCATTATCCGTTTTTATTCCCATGCAGAGAAAATATCTGCCATTTTTTATCTGGTTAATATTTTCTTAATCTTTTTGTGCTATGGTAATCCATGAGTGAATTACAAACCTGGAGCAAACAAATATGCCGCCCAAACAGCGTGGAGCCAGAAGAGCTGCCACAAAAACAACAAATGCGCAACAACCACCGCAACGTCAACCTGAGCAACAATTCCCTAAAAAAGTAAAAAAATTCGCTGAAGCTTTGGCTAAAGAAGGAATAGAAACGGTGGGTATAAACAAAATAAAATCTTTTTTGAGGATGGGCTCGGGGGTGATTAATGTAAAATTCGATTCCCACATATGGGACCATAGCAATAGGGCTCCGAAACGATATACGCTTCATCAAATCACTTTAATTGATCTCGCGTTTATTTTTGAACGAAATGATATTTTACTTTTGGTAATGCAGGAATGTTATTCTCCAGATTGTTCCCATTGTTATGAAGACCCTATAACCGGCAAAAGGATTTCCTACTTTGCTCAAACAGTTTCACACCTCTCCCCAATTGATTTGTCACTGTTAAAGCAAATGCTCCAACTTAAAGATATTGATACACAGACTATGGTGCCAAAATTTGAAGGGCATACGCCACGTAGTCTGCCATTATTATCTTTCTTACTAGTATTCCCAGAAATATTTGATTACGAAAGCATAGAACTTCTCGTTAAAGCTGGAGCAGATGTAAATCAACCTGATGAAAAAGGTAATCCCCCATTAATATATGTTATGACAAATGGATGGGGTGTAAAGATGGTGTCATTGTTTATTACTTATGGATTAGATGTATGGAATGAATTGATACCAGGCGTTTCTCCCATAAGCGGAAGTGATAAACTTGATCAAAAATGGTCCTATTTGATGTGCGCTCAAGCATCAGGGAGATTAGATGCTTTAGATGAGCTCTTGGAATATATGAATAAAAATGATCCGACCAGAACCAAGGCTTTATTGAATTTAAAGTATGACCCACAAAATCTTTGTTATTCCATTTGGGCGCATTCTATTTTAAAAAACAATTTAGGCGCATTAAAAATTTTATTGCGATATGGGAAGCCAATTTGGTGTGAGCAAGAAAAGGAACAAGTGCAAGAGTTATTGAATTCAAAAGCACCTGAGATAGCAAGTGAATTTCGGAGATTATTGTTTGGATCTGAGCATTTCGTACAGAATGATCCAACTGCTTTCCTGTTTGAATATTTCCGCTATTTGTTACAAACAAATGAATCCAATATAGAAGAAAAACAAATAGAGAAGCTCTTGAGGTTAATAGAAAAAATAGATGATGAAAATAAATTCCAGGATTGTTTATATGATATAATGCAACTAAAAATCCCATTCGATCAAAAAAATAGACTATTAAACCAGTTAGCTCACCATTATAAAAGTTTCAATTCCATATATAAGAACTGCTCAACTCCATTAACATTGGCCATAGTCAATAACTTAGAGCCAGAGGCTCGTTGGTTGCTTGATAATGGCGCTGACCCAAATTTGTTCGCACCCCCTTATTCTGCTTCTCCCTTGACGCTAACAATTCTAGTTGATAATAATTCTTCGATGATGCTCTTATTGAATCATCCACGGATTTTGATAGATAACATGGGGCCTTTTATAGCTGCAGCTATGTGCGGCAAGATGGGTACCTTGCAAACTTTGGTTCTACATGCCAAGAACATTTTACGTTTAAGTGTATTCAATCAAACTGCTCCGATACCATTCCCGTTTAAGGAGTTCATTAGCTATTCACAAAAGGTTTATGGTTCATCAACATGTACACTTTATGGGGCAGCTATTTATAGTGGAAGTTTCAAAACATTCTCCTATGTTGTAGAAAACATGACAGATAAATCTCCTCTATCTGCCGAACTGTATTTAATGTTAATCGTTGATTTAAACAGAGCTCGCATGCTATCTCATTTAATTGAGCTAGAAAAGAAAGCTGAATCCAAACCGATACAAGCTGCGGGGACATCTTTAATTGTTTATGCAGAACAATCAGGAGCTGACAAGATCGCCCAGTTAATTAAAGAGTATTTACTGCAATTTAAAACGGCAACAGCTGAAACTCCTACTACCAACACTGCAGATCCTCCTGTTATGAGCCCATCTGCTTTTTTTTCCCAAATAGGCATGTCAAAGG
>JAGLXC010000078.1 GCA_023133095.1 Gammaproteobacteria bacterium
GTACCGCGCAGCGGTTTAGTTCAACACAGCAATTTTTGTAATTTGGTTCATTTTAATATAACTCCACGTTCTACAATGTGATTTTGGGCTTCAATTGCTTCAGTCAAATAGTCGTGTATAGCCCAAATACCTGTTGTGGATACTATCACAACTTAATGGGGTGTCGCTATACCGTGTTGTTAGCATGAAATATGGTAAAGCAGGATATTAAAATATGTCAATCTGCGCATTGACAGCTCGTTTTTTTCCACCACTCGCGAGCATTTCAAGGGAGGTACAAATTGTACCCCCGTTGACTATTGCTTACTTTACTGGAATATAAATCTCTGTTTCTAATTTTTCAGGTGGCGTAGTATTTGGGTCATTTTTGTAGATATCAAATACCGGATCAAATCTCATTTCATAACCATTTTGGGGTAACCATTGCCCACATAAAGTAGTATAGATTTCTGGCAATTTTTCGTATGGACCAACATGATAATAAATAGCATACTTTCCGCCAGCAATCTCTTGCACAGAGATATCTCCTTCAGCTTTAAATGTATCATCTACAGTAATACACGCATCATAGCGGATTTTTTCAGCGGGGGTTACATCTGGATCATCGTAACAAACCCCAATGAATTGAGTGGTGGCGTCAATTTTTAAGTTTTTGGATTGACAGATTTTATCCCAGGCTTTTTTGCATTCACTATATGGTCCTATCTGTCTTATATAAGCTACTTTAAGCTTTGGAACCTCTTTTACTTTAACTTGCATGGTTATTTTTCCTATTTTATTGATTAACATTTGTCTGTTAAGACTAACCTGAGATTTGCCAGAGCGAAAATCTTTGGGCGTAAACTTGTATAAGCTGCAAAGAAAGCTTTGCTAAATGATTCTGATGTTTGGTACCCAGCGCTAAAAGCTATTTCTGTTACTGACAGTTTGCTACTGCTGCTTAATAATTGTCGCGCAGCTCGTTCCAAACGCAAGCGTCGAATGTAGCTTTTTACTGATTCTCCAACCATTCCAGTAAATATCCGATGAAAATGGTAGCTAGAAAAGCAGGCAATTTTTGCTAGCTCTTCTAAAGACCGCTCTTCATCTAAGTGAGTTTCTATGAAGCTCAATACCCGCTTTATGCGTTTTAAATATATTTTTAAAGTGTTTTTCGCCATAACTTAATCTCAAACAGGATTATCAAGCAAGAGTTACCCTTTTGCCTGTCATTTTTTGCTCATTTTTAAATTTAGTTATCAGTTATGACAAAGCTAATTTATTAAGCGTCTGTTCCACAAAGTCTATAATCGTATCTGTAAATTTCATTCTTTTTTCAAAGTGGGCAGCATTAATGTTTACGTCATCCGTTGACAAAATTAAGGTTTGGTTTAATAATTCAATAGGGAAATCTGTATTTTTTTCTATGCATTGCTGTAAATCTTCAAAGGAATAGCTGCTATCATTTAGATCTGGTAGTTGGTGATTAACAAAGGCAAAGGAGGCCATAGCAATTTTAGCTGTTTCTGCAAGAGGAGTAATTGCCTCTTGATAAAAACCACCTTCGGCTAATAATTTTGCCATACGATATTTGCGCTCGATTTGGTTAAGATATTTTTTAGCTTTTTCTACTCTAGTTTTCTGCTGTTGCTTGCGGCTATCTGTCATAGCTAGGGAGGTAAACAGTTTTTCATTTTGCTGGTTGATAGTGATAATACCAAGATCAGCTAACTGTTTTATTATGTCGCGAGTTTTGTTATCTAATACAAATAGATCATGTGATTTGTCGAGACTATTGTTCTTTATGCTCTGCTGCATATGTTGAACGGTTTGTGAGCTGTTGTTCTTAACTATAGCAAAGAGAGTGGATTTTCCTGTTGGGCCTTTATGCTGCTCTAATGCTTGTAGATTATCCTGACAGTACTTAATAAGATCATTCTTAAATGGAGTGATCTCTGCGGTTTCTGATTGCAGATCTGTTGAAGGTGTGGTGGTAGCTGTAGCCTGTTCGGTATTCATTATGGCTTCCAGGCGCTCCATAAAAGCGGCTCGTCCAGATGGCATCTTCATCTCTTTGGTTTTGCCTTCATGTAGTATATTTTCAGCTAAAGCCTTTTTTTGTTCTAATAAGCTTAGCATACGATGTTCAATGCTATTTTCACAGACTAAGTTAATTACTTGCACAGTGCGATGTTGATGTTTACGCCAGGCACGGGCAATACGTTGTTCTAATTTAGCCGGGTTCCATGGTAAATCCATGTTAATGACAATGTTTGCTGATTGTAGATTGAGACCTACGCTGCCTGAATCAGTTGATAAAAATAGGCGGCAATGAGGAGATTCTTTAAAGCGATTAATTTCCTGACGGCGCTTATGCTGGGGAACTGAACCTGTATGCCAAGCATATTCTAGCTTCATCTCTTGAGCCAACTCTTTTATTAATACTAGCATTTTCTCCCATTCTGAGAAGATTATAATTTTAGCTGTTTTATCTTCTAGCACTTCATCCAAAATTTTTGCTAGTTCATGTAACTTTGGTGAAATACGGCAATCCTGGTCCAGGATATAGGGCGTATCACATAACATCCGCATACAAGCCAGCCATATTTGTAATTTTTCAAATTCCTCTTTTCGTAAAGGCCGCCGTTTTGCTATTTGCAACAATTTAGCAACTCGCGAATTATACTCCTCATACCTGACAAGCTGTTCTTCATCCATTGCCACAAAATAGTTGTTTACTGTACGTTCAGGCAGCTGGTCTTCAACATCACTTTTTCTTCTGCGCAGTAAAATAGGGCCAAGTTTGCGATGTAGTTGATCTAAGTTTTTATAGCTAACAGGGCGGCCTTTTTCATCGAGGCAATAATACTGTCGATTAAACTGAAACAGTGCCCCAAATAGATGAGGGTCAAGAAATTGTATTATTGAGTAGATATCATCAATTTTGTTTTCTATTGGAGTGCCAGTTAAAACAAAAGCATATGGGCTGGAAAGTTTTTTGACTGCTTGCGCTGTTTTTGTTTGCCAATTTTTAATACGCTGCGCTTCATCTAAGATAATAACATCTGGCATTATCAGACGTTGAATATCAGCACCATCGTATAAGATTTGCTCATAATTGGCTAAATAGAAAAAAGCTGGTTTTTGATACAGCTGCAAACGATCTTTTCTACTGCCATATATTGTTAAAGTTGGCAGATTAGAAAATTTGGCTATCTGCTCATCCCATTCAGCTTTTAAGGATGCTGTGGCAATTACAAGGACTCGTTTAATATCTTTGGTTTGTTGCAAAAATTTACAGGCAGCAATCGCTTGAATGGTTTTGCCTAATCCCATTTCATCAGCAAGCAAGGCGCGTTCATTACATACTAGATGCAACATCCCTGCTTGTTGATAGTTGTATAAAGGATATTTGAGGCTATCTAAAGAGTATTTGCCTGCATCCATATCAGCTAATAAGGTTGTCTTTATAGTACCTTTTTGCTGTTTGTTTTGAGTTCTTTCAAGCCATGGGTTTATATGAACTGAGATTCGTAAATGTTTTTTTGTTGCGGGTTTTAGCTCTGCAACTGTTTGCTCTAAAAGAGGAAAGGTTGTTAATGCATTGCCCAGCAAGCTATTATCATGTGAGAAAAATTTATTAATCGCTTTGTATTGTTTAGAGGAGGGCTTTGTTTTTGCTCTCCACTGTATCTTAATGATATTTTGATTTTGGCCGCTATCCAGGTATATTTCAGTGCGAGGATTGCCAGCAGCGGCAGCTTGCTTAAATTTTCTTTTTCCACGTTTTTGTTGTATTAATAAGACACGCTCAATATGCTTGCATGTTCCCAGTCCGTTAGTTTGAAAATCAAGGCAGCTACAGGAATTTGTGTTTGTTGTTAATGAGCGAATCTCTGCTAAATATTTAGCTGTCTCATGCTTAGACCAGTTGTCAGAGTAAACGAGGTATGAGCCATAGTAGGATAAATCTTTATCTAACTCCTTAACGTTAATCATTTCTGTTTGGGCGCGCAATTGCCGTCTTATTATTTCATCAGCATCAGTAGTAGCCCAACCCGGGCTGCTGATTTTTTTGCGTTCTACTTTTTTTGCTTTTGTGTGGCGGGTTTTGGTTTTTTTTGGTTTTGACATAAGTTTTCCATTTAAATTTATATTAGGGTATATAAATGTATCACACTCAATATTGAATTCACAATAATGCATGAGCATAACATTGCAGTTGTGGCGTTTTGAAGCAGTGATTTTGTAAGAGATCTTAGATTTTTCTTGTAAGACATTATTTAAAGTATTGTAAGATAGTTAGGTAAATTTATTCCTGCTGTACTTACTGGTTTGCATGTAACCCCTTGAATTATATTGAATTTCAATCAAGAAGCGATATTTCACTTTAAGATTAGCTGTATAATTCTTTGTTTTTACTGCTTGCATATATATTAAAAGCTGGTAGAATTTGTTTTGTATTCAAGGATGAATGCAAGAGTTAATATAAATAGCTTGAAATGGATTCAATACTCCGAGGCTAATTAACTCATCGTGTGTCTAGAGAGAGCGAGTGAATTGGGATTTGTAATACAAGGATATTATAAACTGAATGGATTTCAGCACAGATCCCAATCATTCTTTCACTATCAATCTTCTAAAACGTTCCTGTAGCTGTTGTTTAAGCTTAGCACTGGGATAGTTATCCAAATTAACCGCACACAATTGCTGATTATTGCATCCTTCGACACGAAATTTTTGTAGAGTTAAATTGTTTACACCTAGTTTTATAACTTCATCAGCCATTTGGAGAATTTGCGCTTCGGTTAATAGAGAGGGATGAATGGTAGTTCTAAATTCACATTCGACTTTATTATCAACTAATAACTTTATGCTTGTTTTGATTTTTTCTGCACTATTTTTTGTGGCAGTGATTTGTTCGTAATGGCCAAAAGGAGCTTTTATATCCATACCAACCCAATCGACCATTGGTAATATTTGCGCTAAATTTTCAGGATAAAATCCATTGGTATGCAAACCAATTTTAAAGCCCAAATTTTTTACGCTAGTCATAACAGCTGCAAGTTGTGGTTGCAGAGTTGGCTCGCCACCACTAAATACTACTGCATCCAGGAGGCCACGGCGGGTTTTTAAAAAGGCATCTATTTCTCTCCATGAGAATTTTTTACTTTCGGTTTGCGAAATTAGTTGCGCATTGTGACAATAAGGGCAGTTAAAGGGGCAGCCCTGACAGAAAAGCACTGCAGCCAGATGATCTGGATAATCAATGGTGCTCAGCGGCGTAAAGCCGCTGATAGCAATTTCGCTCATATCTTCTCTTCTACAAAGTGAACTCGTTCTGCATGTTCGCTCTTTTTACCGAT
>JAGLXC010000079.1 GCA_023133095.1 Gammaproteobacteria bacterium
GATTACCGGTAGGCTCATCGGCTAACAAGAGTGGCGGCCGATTAACAATAGCGCGTGCAATGCTTACTCGTTGTTGTTCGCCGCCAGAAAGCGCTTGTGGATAGCGTTGCTCTTTGCCTAAAAGTCCAACCAGATCTAAGGCAGCTCTTACATTACGATCAACATCCTGGTAGCGGGCGCCACGAACAGTAAGTGGCAAAGCAACATTTTCATAGATAGTGCGTTCGGGCATAAGATATGGATCTTGAAAAATAACTCCAATGTTACGGCGCAAATAGGGGATTTTGCGCTTAGGTAGATTTTCTAACTCTTTGCCTGCAACGCTAATCTGGCCGCGGGTAGCTGATTCTAATAACATAATTAGTTTAAGCAAAGTGCTTTTACCAGCGCCAGAGTGGCCAGTAAGAAATACCATCTCGCCTTTTTTAATATGCATAGAGACATGGCGCAGAGCTTCATGGCCATTGGGATATTTTTTATAGATGTTGCTGAGTTTGATCATTATTTAGTTATCATAATGGATTGGCAAAGTTAGTCAATTGAAAAAGTTATTCAGCAAACAATGCTGAAACAAACTCTTTGGCTGCAAATGGCCGTAGGTCATCTATAGCTTCACCAACGCCAATAAAACGCACAGGGATTGCTAGCTCTTTAGCAATCGCAAAGATTATTCCGCCTTTGGCTGTGCCGTCTAGTTTAGTCAAAGTTATTCCAGTGATTTTTACGGCATTATTAAATTGTTTGGCTTGGGCTAAGGCGTTTTGGCCAATTCCTGCATCTAATACTAACATAACTTCATGTGGGGCAGTAGGATCTAATTTAGCCATTACCCGCGTTACCTTTTTTAATTCCTCCATTAGGTGGTTCTGAGTATGGAGGCGTCCGGCAGTATCTGCAATCAAGACATCCACATTGCGCGCTTTTGCGGCTTGCATCGCGTCGTAAATTACCGAGGCGCTGTCAGATCCTGTTTGCTGCGCAATAACTGCTATTTCATTACGTTCACCCCAGGTTTGGAGCTGTTCGATCGCAGCTGCCCGAAAAGTATCACCAGCTGCTAGCATAACTTTTTTGCCATTTTTTTGTAGCTGTTTAGCTAATTTGCCAATGGTTGTGGTTTTGCCAGCGCCATTAACGCCGATCATGAGAATCACAGAAGGTTTAGATTGCCCTGAGAGGTCGAGCGGAATTGTGCAGGGCTCTAGCAGCTCTTCTAATAAGTTGCATAGTGCCTGTAGTAGTGCTTCTGGATTTGCCAACTCTTTGCGTTTGACTTGATTGGTTAAGTTCTCAATTATTTCTGTGGTAGCTGCAACGCCAACATCAGCCATTAAGAGCCTGGTCTCTAGCTCTTCTAATAGTTCAGCATCAATCACCTTTTTGCCATATACTATATCGGCCATGCCGCCGAGCATATTATCGCGGGTGCGTTTTAGCCCCTGGCCTAAGCTGGTAAACAGCCCCTTTTTTTCTGATTTTGATTTTTTAAAACGAAACATGATTAAAATAAATGTAGCATACTAAAGTTATCTATGTCACCATTTTTATAAATGAGATTTATCCGTAAATTAACAAATGAAAGTTTACCCCATGATGGTTGTATTGCTAGCATAGGGAATTTTGATGGCATGCATTTAGGCCATCGTGATGTACTTCTACGCCTTAAAGAGAAAGCTGTATCAATGCAACTGCCATCTGTTGTGATAATATTTGAGCCGCAGCCGATGGAGTTTTTTCTAGGTGATCGCAGTAATCCCAGGTTAATGACCTTACGCGAAAAATTGGTCTATTTGCAGAAGATTGCTATAGATTATGTGGTGTGTTTACGTTTTAATGCTTGGCTTTCCAATTTAGCAGCAACTGATTTTATTAGTGGAATTTTGTTTGCTAAGCTAAAGACTCGTTATATGGTAGTTGGCGATGATTGTGCTTTTGGCTGTAATCGAGCTGGAGGTTTTGAGCTGCTGCAGCAATATTTGCCAGTGGAAAAAGTTGTGACAGTAATGCAAGACAATAGTAAAGTTAGCAGCACCCATATTCGTCAGGCTTTGGCAGCAGGAGATTTAGAGAAGGTCGCAACTCTGTTAGGGCGGCCTTATAGCATGTCAGGTGACGTGGCGCATGGTGAAGGGCTTGGACATAAATTAGGCTTTCCAACTGCAAATATCTATTTGCGCCATGGGGTATTAGCGCTTCGAGGCGTGTTTGTTGCTCGCGTTATAGGTTTGGGCGCGAAGCCTCTGCTTGCTGTGGTTAATGTTGGCACCCGGCCAACGCTAAATGGTAAACGCAATGTGTTAGAGGCGCATATATTAAATTTTAACCAGGATGTTTATGGCGCGAAAATTAAGGTAGAATTTATCAAAAAGATACGAGGAGAGCAGAAGTTTGCCTCGTTAGAGTTATTGAAACAGCAAATAGCAAAAGATATACACGGTATTGACAAAGATTATTTAGAGGCAATAATGAGAGTTTGACAATTGTAGCCCTTGGGGCTATACTTATAAGTAATAGAGTATTTCCGTGCGTATCTTTAAAAATAAATTCTTTTCCCAATGGGCAAGAAAAATAGGCTTAGAAAATAAAACACTTAAGCTTGCTGTAGATGAAATAAACTCAGGCCTGTATGAGGCAGATTTAGGAGGGTGTTTATTTAAAAAACGTATCGGCCTTAGAAACAAAGGTAAGCGTAGCAGCCTGAGAACAATTGTTGTTTTTAAAAAGGATAGAAAAGCATTTTATCTTTATGGCTTTTCTAAAAACAAACAGGCAAACATTAGTACGACAGACAAAAAAATATATAAAGAGTTGGCTGCATTGCTCTTATCGTATAGCGATGAAGAGATTAATTTTGCTGTAAAAAATAAAAAACTTATAGAGGTGCTTTGATGGCTAAAACTATGCGAGAAGTTGCGCATGATACAGTAACCGATTTAAGTGAAATTGGGTTGGTCACTAAAATAACCATGCATAAATTTGATGCTTTGTGTTTACCCAAAGTAGATGAATTGAGTCCTGGTGAGATAAAAAAAATGCGTGTGCGGGAAAAGATAAGTCAGGCTGTATTAGCTCTGTACCTAAATGTTAGCCCTCATACTGTTAAACATTGGGAGCAAGGGGCAAAACACCCTTCAGGGGCTGCTCTAAAACTTTTAAATTTAATCCAAAGAAAGGGGTTGGCTGCCATAGCCTAAGCTAATAAGTTCCGTACAAAAAGGTAATAAAAATGCAAGACTACAAAGATACTCTAAATTTACCCAAAACAAATTTTCCAATGAAAGCAGGCTTGGCTCAGCGCGAGCCAGAGATGCTAAAGTTTTGGAATGAATTGGATCTATATAAGCAACTCTGCGACGCGGGCAAAGAGCGGGAGAAATTTATTTTGCATGATGGACCTCCATATGCCAATGGCAAGCTGCATCAAGGTCATGCTCTGAACAAGATCTTAAAAGATATTGTGATTAAGTCAAAATGGTTAAGTGGTTTGGCGGCGCCTTATGTGCCGGGCTGGGATTGTCATGGCTTGCCAATTGAAATTAATGTCGAAAAGAAGTTGGGCAAAGCTGGCGATAAGGTTAGCAAAGAGGAGTTTATCGAGGCCTGTCGTAAATATGCCGGCACTCAAGTTGAGATTCAGCGCGAAGGCTTTAAGCGTTTAGGAATTTTTGGGGCCTGGGAGAGCCCATATTTAACTATGGATTATAAGTATGAAGCTGATGTAATGCGGGCGTTAGCAAAAATTATCGAAAATGGCCATTTAGCTCGCGGCAGTAAACCGGTGCATTGGTGTGCTGCTTGCGGTTCTGCATTGGCAGAGGCAGAAGTAGAATATCAAGACTCTTCTTCTCCCTCCATTTATGTCAAGTTCCCTCTTATCTCCGATATCAGTGAGGCTATTCCTTCTCTCAAAGGCAAAAATGTGTATGTCATCATCTGGACAACCACCCCCTGGACTATTCCTGCCAATCTTGCCATTTGTTTCCATCCCGATTTCACGTATGCAGCGGTGGAGGCAAAGGATGAAGTTTACATTATTGCTGAAGGTTTGCTCTTGAGACTTCTGGCAGAACTGGAGATCGAACAGTATAAGATTTTGGATACCTTCCCTGGTTCAACCCTTGAAGGTTTCAAATGTCGTCATCCTTTCATCGACAGGGAATCGCTGCTCATCTTAGGCAACCACGTCACACTGGAAGCTGGAACTGGATGTGTTCACACCGCTCCGGGACACGGGCAGGAAGACTATGAAATGGGGCTTAAGTATAATCTTGATATTTATACCCCGGTGGATGATGACGGGAAATTTACTTCAGATGTAGATTTTTTTGCAGGAGAGTTTGTATTTAAAGCCAATAAAGCCGTAAATCAAAAGCTCAAAGAGGTCAATGCCCTCTTGAAAGAAGAGACCATCACCCACTCTTATCCCCACTGCTGGAGGTGTAAGAACCCTATTGTTTTTCGCAGTACAAGACAGTGGTTTATTAATGTTGAGCACAAGAATTTAAGAAAAAAAGCCCTAAAGGCACTCAGGAATGTGCAATGGCTTCCTGAAGGAGGAGGAGGAGAGAGCCGCATATCCAGTATGATTAAAACCAGACCCGACTGGTGTCTTTCCCGACAGAGATTATGGGGCGTGCCCATAC
>JAGLXC010000008.1 GCA_023133095.1 Gammaproteobacteria bacterium
CTTTGAGCGTTTTGTTGCCATCCATGGTAGCTCATCAAAAAACAGCACTACCTTTTGGTTCTGCGCCACTATTCTATTAATTGTTTCTGTAAGATAATCAAACACATCTATCCACCTCTTCCTGGGCTTTAATTCAGCTGCCTGATAAAAAACCTTCCCTATTGCTCGGGTAAAATTCTCTATTTGGTCACAAAGTGACCCATCTTTTAACCCTGTAACATGGAAAAATATACAGTCTTTATTAGTAAAATATGTCTGGATTAAGAAAGTTTTTCCAACGCGTCGTCTCCCAAAAATTGCAAGAAATTCTGCTTTTGCTGATTTATAAAATGAATTGAGTTTCTGCATCTCTTGTTGACGGCCAACGATATTTTTCATGGTTAACTTGCCCCTTATAAAAAATTATATGCGGCAAGTTAAACGCAAATTTGTGTTTAACTTGCCCCTTATAAAAAATTATATGCGGCAAGTTAAAACAAGTCAAACTTTTCGTTAAGATTTTAACTTTTACGGCTCTTGCAATTTACTGGTTGAGTGTTAAAATTTTGTAATGAGCTTTTACACCATAACCTCCATCGTGCTAACCATAGCTGTACTAATTGGCTATCTCAATTGCCGCTTTATTAAGATGCAACCTACTGTTGCGATCACAATGGGATCACTGATCCTCTCTTTTGTGTTGATTTTAATCGGTGAATTAGGCTTTCATGGGCTGGAATATAGTGTTCGTGAGATGTTACGTCAAATCCCCTTTCATGACCTGTTAATTAACGGCATGTTAAGCTTTCTCTTATTTTCCGGTGCATTGCGAATTGATATTAATCACTTAAAAAAGCAAAAATGGGAAATCACAGTATTGGCTTTAGGCGGCACTATTGCTTCAACTATCTTGATTGGCTATTTAACTTTCTATCTACTACCACTATTTGACATCCATATTAAACTCATCTATTGCCTGATGTTTGGGGCCTTAATCTCCCCCACGGACCCGATTTCCGTACTTGCTACCTTTAAGGAGTTAGACGTACCCAAAAAACTAGCGGTAATTGTGGAAGGTGAATCTCTGTTTAATGATGGTGTTGGTATTGTTATTTTTATAACCCTGTATCAGCTGGTTACCAATGGCCATGCTATAACCTTTCATGAAACTTCACTGTTATTCTTACGCCAGGCTGTAGGCGGTATTGTTTTTGGTGGTATGCTTGGCCTTGCTGCCTATTGGCTCATGAAACCTATTGATGATCATAAGATAGAAATTTTAATAACTCTGACTATTGTCACTGGCGGCTATACTTTAGCGCGCTTTTTAGGAATTTCAGGACCGCTAGCTATGGTTGTGGCTGGAATTTTTATTGGTAATCGCGGCCGAAACTTCTCTATGTCAGCAAAGACTGTAAAGAGTCTGGATAACTTTTGGGAATTAGTTGAAGAAATCCTAAATACCATCTTATTTCTGCTAATTGGTCTGGAGTTATTAGCAATAAATATTAGTTCATATCAAATAATAGCCGCTCTTATTGCTATACCTGTTGTACTTTTAGTGCGTGCTATCGTTGTCACAACTCCTATGTCTATTTTCAAAATATGGAACAAATACCCTAACGGTGTTATTCGTATTCTTATCTGGGGAGGATTGCGCGGCGGTCTGGCGCTTGCATTAGCGCTTTCTTTACCTCAAGGTTACCATCATGATCTGATAATCAGTATGACCTATGCGGTAGTTGCTTTTGCTATTGTGGTGCAGGGTATTACTATTAAACCTTTAGTTAGAAAGAATAAATATACCCTTCGCGATTGAAGT
>JAGLXC010000080.1 GCA_023133095.1 Gammaproteobacteria bacterium
GGAATTCCAATCCCTGTATCTTTTACAGTAATATCTAAAATAATAGTTTTATCATCATAATCCTGGGCAATATTAACAATAATTTTTACATAGCCTTTCTTAGTAAATTTGATCGCATTACTAACTAAATTGATTAATATTCTCTGTAATCGATAATCATCGCCTATCAAGATCTTCGGTATTTCATCATCACAGTGCGTGGTCAAATCTACCTCTTTTAATTTCGCAGTTGGTGTCTCTAATGCAACCACACTATCAATTAAGCTTCGGATATTAAACTTTTTGTCAATCACTGGTAACCTCCCTGATTCAACCAGATCAAAAGTAATAATACTGTTTAATAGATCAAGTAAATTACAAGCTGCTTTTTTAACATATCCTAATGTCTCTTTTTTAGTTTTATCGGTTTCCTTCTCTTCTAAAATATTTACTGTTCCAGCGATCCCTGAGCATGGAGTTCTAATATCATGCTCCATATTAGCAATAAATTCTGATTTTAATCTATTTGCAACCTTTGCATCTGCCATCGCCTTTTTTAGCTTCTTTTCTGTCTGTTTTCGTTCGGTAATATCAAATGATATCCCTAATAAACCAGCGATATTTTTCTCATTATCATATAACGGTACCTTTTTAGTCAGAAATACACCTTCACTGCCATCTTCTCTAATTCCTGGCTCCTCTCTAGTTACAACCTTACCCTGCTCTAACACTTCAGCATCAATTTTTTGCAGCATCTCAGCATCTTTTTTGGAAAGGTTCTCATATGGAGTTTTGTTAACTATTTCTTGTCTGGATTTTAGCTTCAACGCATGAGCTTGCACATCATTACAACCTAGATATTTGCCCTTTTTATCTTTCCAATAAACATGCTCTGGCATCAACGCAATAATATTATCCAACAAATTAAGCCGCTCTAACTCCTCTTGTTTAGATTTAGTCACATTTAAAGAGACACCAATTGTACCAACCGTTTCACCAGCCTTATCACGCAATGGAGCTTTATGGGATAAAAATAGTGCGGTAGAATCATCAATAAGATCAGCAAACTCCTCAACAATGCTTATCTTACCAGTTCTAATAACCTCACGATCAGTTTTAACCAACTCATCGGCCTGCGCTTCAGGGAAAAGATCATAATCAGTTTTGCCAATGTAATCTTTTAAGGAGGATGAGCCAAAATCTTGCCAAGTTTTACTATTGCACCCCAATAAAATACCATCTTTATCTTTCCAATAGATATGGCCAGGCAACTGATCCAGGATATCCTGTAACGAAAGTTTTGGTTTATTGTTTTTTTTTGTCTGTGGCATTACAACCTCCTTTGCTTACTTTACGAAATCACTCTCAATCAATAAAAGAAAAACTGAATTTTTTTGGTATAGCTCTATGGTTAAATTTTAAAGCCACCTCTTTTAAAATTATATCACTATTCTCACCTAAAAAATAGTCATATGTAGCACGCATTGCAGAGGTTCTAAATCGAGGATAGATTACAAATTGGCACTTGGTCTCAGCCCATAAAGGAATCAGAATCGGACACTCCTCTAAAATATAGGTTTCAGAAGTTTCAAATGCCTCTTCATAACTAAAACCAAGACTATTTGATGTCTTACGTCTTGTTAAAAAATTATTTATTGTTGCATGAATAGCATCTCGATAACTCTGGTTGTTTTTATATGCATTCACTACTTCTTGATAATATTTATTATAATCTTTATGATGCAACCAATCATCCCAACGCATAACTTTAGAGTTGATCTTAAGATATTTATAGGCTAGCTGATTACGTTCTAGCCACTCATCACCTAAACGTAAAGCCTCTTTACGTGCTTCTGCATCGGTTAAATCAGGATTCATAATCCGTAGGCTATGGCGCTGTAAAGTATCACACAATATTATTGTGCATGAGTTAAAGGTCTCATTAATAAGATCCATAGTAGCCAAAAACTTATCACCTTCATGATATTGCTGCCCAACGCTAACATGTAAAATGCAATCACTATTAGCTAACTCAGCTTTATATTTTTCATCACATCGAAAAGAAACTTTAACTAGAGTAGTCTCTGGAAAAT
>JAGLXC010000081.1 GCA_023133095.1 Gammaproteobacteria bacterium
ACACCATGAGCAATGCGGGTGCATCTTATTTTATACTTAGTGATTAAATTGGCGATATAGTGCGCTGTTGCTTCGCCTTCGATAGTTGAATTAGTAGCTAAAATCACCTCGGTAAAAAGATTTTGCGTTAGCCTCTTTTCTAAAAGATCTATGCCGATTTCTCGAGGTCCAATACCATCAAGAGGGGATAGATGCCCCATCAAAACAAAGTAGTGGCCTTTATAACTATGGGCCTGCTCAATAGCTAAGATATCAGCTGGTGTTTCTACTACACATAGTAGTGAGCTATCACGACGTGGATTAGTGCAGATATTACACAGCTCGGTTTCAGTTAAAGTTCGACATTTTTTGCAATGACCAACTTTTAATACTGCATCATGTAAGGATTCTGCTAGTTGAGTTGCATCTTCACGCGCGCGTTCTAACAGATGATAGGTCAGGCGCTGAGCTGATTTAGGCCCAACGCCTGGTAAACGGCATAAAGACTTAATTAAAGAATCTATGCTACTCATCAGTACCAGTGTTTAAGTCAGTAGGCAGTCCCATGTCTTTGGTTAAACGAACTATTTCTGATTGCGAAGCTTTTTCTACTTTACGATTGGCGTCATTAATTGCTGCAGCAATAAGATCTTCCAGAATCTCTTTTTTCTCTTGCATAGCTTCATCACTGATTTCTACCCGAATGGCATCATGACGGCCATTTAAAACAACTTTAACCAGGCCTGCGCCTGCTTCGCCAGCAATTTCTAACTTTGATAAACCAGCTTGCGCCTCTTGCATCTTTTTTTGCATCTCTTGGGCTTTGCCAATTAAATCACTTAATTTAGGGTCAGACATATCTATTTCCTCTCTGTTTCATGGTTAATATTAATAACTGATCCAGGCACAACGCTAGCATTAAAGGTCTCTTTTATTGCCTGTACATTAGTATTTTGTGTTATCGCTACTTCTGCTTGTTGCAGCTTACTCTCTTGCTCGCGGCTAACCAGCTCACTCGGTGTGTTGGTAACTGCTTTACTAATATCAATTACTACTCGCATAGGTTTATTAAACAGTTCACTAAATGACTTAGTCAGTCGTTCAATGTGCCTACCATTTAAAATGGGGGCATATTTATCGCTTAACAATAGTTGTACGCTATTATCTTTTATCTCCTGCATATTACAATGCGCAGCTAAGGCTCGAGTTGATTCTGAAATATTAAGACGCGGCAGTAAATCTTTCCATTCTGCTGCATTTGCAGGAATGGGGATGTTAATATTTTCTGGAGCTGAAATTGGAGCTTGAACCTGAGCAGGAGCTGGTTTTCCTGATTTTTTCGTTGGTACACTATCCTGCGCCTGCGTCACTGGTTGAAAAGCCAACATGCGCAGCATAATCATCTCAAAGCCTTGCTTTGCTGTAGGCGCAAATGCCAGATCACGACGGCCAATTAGCGCTATTTGATAATAGAGCTGAACATCTTCTGGTGTAAATAGTGCTGCAATTTCGCGTAATTCGTTTGCATTGTAATAATCAACATCTGGCACCATTTGAATAACAGCTAATTGATGCAGGGTAGTAAGTAAACTTTCTAGCGCAGTGGCAAAATCGGCTGATTGCTCAGATAATTCATTGATTTTATTTAAAATTTCATCAGCATTTTTCTCTAAGAGCGCAGTTAGTAGAGCATAAATATGAACATTTTCAATTGCGCCTAACATCTTGCTAACATCAGCTGCAGCTACCGTATTGTTACCATAAGCAATCGCTTGATCTAATAAACTTAAGCCATCACGGACGCTACCATCAGCTGCGCGTGCTAAATGTTCAAGGGCAGGGACCTCATAACTTATATTTTCTTGCTGTAAAATCGAGACTAGATGTCCGGCAATCTTTTCTGGCGCAAGATTTTTTAAATTAAATTGCAAACAACGTGACAATACAGTTATTGGTAATTTTTGTGGATCAGTTGTGGCTAATAAAAATTTAACATGAGGTGGTGGCTCTTCTAAAGTTTTTAGCAAAGCATTAAAGCTATGGCCTGATAGCATATGAACTTCATCGATTAAATAGATCTTATAGCGACCACGAGTGGGTGCATACTGAACATTATCCAATAACTCCCGTGTATCTTCGACTTTAGTACGAGAGGCTGCATCTACCTCAATTAGATCTACAAATCTGCCTGTGTCAATCTCCTGGCAAGCACTGCAGGTACCGCATGGAGTTGCGGTAACACCTGTTTCACAATTTAAACATTTAGCGAAAATGCGGGCGAGGGTGGTTTTGCCTACGCCTCGAGTGCCAGTAAACAGATAAGCATGATGCAGACGCTGCCGCTCTAGCGCGTTAATTAAGGCCTGAGTCACATGTTTCTGACCTACCACCTCAGGAAAAATTTTGGGACGCCATTTACGGGCTAAAACTTGATAATTCATATTTATTAAATTTGTTGTTAATAAGGAAGCCCACTAGCCTTGCCAACGCACATGAGTTCACTGCTGCCGCTGCTTCCTTCCGGATCTGACGGGGTTCACAATGTATCATTGCGTGGAGACCAGTGGGCCACCAACTGGTAGAAATACAGGAATATTTATACTATCCTGCTTTTTCAAAACTCTTTAACTCTATTCTATCCTGCGTAGCTAAAGTTAGCAAAGCAAAACTTTCAGGACCTGTTCTGCGAAGCACGCAGTGCGAAACAAAACTCTTAGGACCTGTCCTGCGAAGCACGCAGTGCGAAGCAGGATGGCTGATTAAGCAATGTGAACTGCCACGGGCGTAAGCTCGTGGCGGTTCACCTAAAAAATGCGGTAACTTGCTTGACAAACACCTCTACATGTTTTGCTAAGCTTGCGGACTTTGCGGAGGAGGGCCTGCTTGGACAGCCAGATGCAGCCTCTTTGCTTCGCTCTGATACAACCCGAGCAGCTTTTCCATATCTGCTGACAACTTTTCCAGAGTGTCAGGAGTGATATCTGCTGGGTCAGTAATTAGTAGCACACGATCGGCAAGCGCAAACACTGGTTCATCCGCAGGTTTTTGAGGTACGTGTGCTGAAGGCGCGAACGGTACGTACCGAGGTTGTCGAACCGTAGGAGTAGGACTTTCAAAGGTTCTTCCGAGTATGGCTAATAGCAAAGAGTAGTGTTGTTTTTGCAGATTGGTATCCGTAGGCTGATTGATCACACTATAAATCATCTCATGTATGCGCAAGCATAGACCTCCCAAGCCTTCAGTTGCGATTGAGGAAATCTTTATATTCGCTATTTTCTCATCTCCATTTCCTGACGGCGTTAAGTGTTCGCAGTTATACTTTAAACTGAACCCCGTCTTATGTTGGCTTCGTATCAATGTATGATGTGCTGTGAAGCTGCCGTGTGGAACATACACCTGTAAACAGGATGACTGATAACGACTAAAAAATCCAGTGGTTTTATACAAACCAAATTCAATCTTCATGGTGATGGGGTTACCCACATCAACTATGACGCTTTCTGGTTCTAATTCAGTAAAAGGTCTTGCGTTTTGGATTAATTTTTGATTCCTCAACACATTTTCCACTGATGGATCTAACAATTTATCTAGGTTAAACATATTATTTACCTCTTTATTTTTATTTAACTCAATTCTATTCTGTGGTTTAAAACGATTGATTTGGGCAGTTTTAAATCACTCAGATTGAGTTCAGCGTTTTCAGTTGGTGACAAGCCTGCCTGTTGTGCTGAAATCGCTTAATTGTTTTACATGCTAGCCAGAGACCTGCTAAAGTAATCCGGCAGCTCAAAAAATCAACCCCGTTTTCCACCTTGCCTATATAGGCTTTATCTGGATGCAGAGTCAATTCATGCTGTTAATATTAGCAGGTAAAGATTAAAGTTTCCTTAACGCGCTATATTAATTGTAACTGCTTTATGGCAATCGTATGAAATTGCAATAAAAGCCGCTGGGACATTGACTCTATAGTAATTTGCATTCGTGAAGTCCCAAAGGGACGTAATGTGATAGCCCAAGGCAACGCCTTGGGAATCTTGTAAAAAATATATTTGAGCCCTGAAGGGGCGAAACAATCATTTTATTTCACCCTTTCAGGGTTCGATTTTGGGGAAAACCCAACACCCACGGTTTCACCTTGGGCTATCACATTTTGCCCCGTTGGGGCAGTTGTCTAGAAATTCCAGACAATTGACTCTCGATGTTTGTCAAAAAACTGTTTGTGAACAATCTGTTAGAAAAAATGTATCTCAAAAAACATACCTGTTGTACAAGGACAATTATAAAAACCGACTGGGGACAGTTATAATTACCGAATCTCAGCCAAATTTTTTTGGTTGTTAATTGCCCATATTGCCCTCCTTTTGTTTAGTTTTTTTCTTACGCTGTTTTGCTGTAGTAACGCGATAACTTTCAGCGTTGAGCTCCAATATGGTGGCATGATGCCCAAGCTAAAATCCATCTTGTATCACTGGATTAAGTAGTTCTATTGCGAGCAACGTCATTGTGTTTTCAATAGGCTAATATGAATACTTCCTTCTGGAAAAGTTGCTATTATATCTAACTCACCTCCCATTGCCTCAATATAGCTACGCAAAGTTGATACATACATATCTGTTCGTCTTTCTATCCTGGATATGTTAGCTTGCTTGGTGTGTAATATCTCAGCTAAGCGTTCTTGACTTAAGTATTTTGCCTGTCTTAACTCATACAAAGGCATCTCTACCAACATCTCTTTAACTTTATGTTGAACAGCTGCCTGAGCCTTTGGCGACATTTTGTTTTTTAGCTCTTTAAATGATCTGGCCATTATAATTCACCCTCTTTCTTTAATTCTAATAAGTGCTGTTCATACAGCTTATCTGCAATTGGCACAACTTTTTTATACCAATCATCATTTCCACTTTTATCACCACCTAAGAGTAAAATAGCCACTCTACGTGGGTCAAATGCATATAAAACTCGATATGGCTTGCCTCTATGCTGAATTCGCAACTCTGGCATATGACTATGCTGTGCGCCACATATTCTGCTTCTTGTAATTTTATATCTCAAAGGATATTATTACACATAAGTAATATTACGTCAAAGTTATGTTGTTACCCCTCAATAAATTAAGTTATTATACTATGATTGCAGATAATGACTTGCTAGTTTATTAGCTACACTTTTGCTATTATATTTTCTTGCATCTGACATGAATTTATTATAATATATAGGTAAATAAATAATCAAGAATGAATTTTTGACACTCGCACTATAAGGAGCCAATATGAATGCTGGCATATCTATTAAAAACAGGCAAATCTTAGATGAGCTGAACAGAACTCAGACAACCCCATTCTCTGCTAAAAATGTTGCTAAAATTTTGGGGCTATCTTTAAAAAACACTGCCCATCTATTAACCTATTTTGCCACAAAAGGTTGGTTGTCTAGAATACGAAGAGGTGTTTATATTACTGTACCACTTGGAACAATTAATGCTCAGGAGTACACAATTAACCCATGGATAATTGCGCAAGAAATTTTTGCTCCATGTTACATAGCTGGCTGGAGCGCTGCTGAGCATTGGGAGTTTACAGATCAAATTTTCAATAGTGTTCTATTAATCAGCACACGCAAACAACGCACAAAATATCATCAAATAAAAAAAGCCGGCTTTGTTGTCAAATATGTCAGTGAAAAATATTTTGGTAAAACAAAATCACTCTGGATTGATAATGTTAAAATTTTTATTTCAGATCCTATTCAAACTATCGTTGATATCCTTGATGATCCATATCTTGGTGGCGGAATAAGAAGTGTATCTGACATAATGCAGGAATATTTTTTGTCACAACATAGAAATGATACTGAAATAATTTCATATATAGATGCAAAAAACAATAAAACTATTTATAAACGACTTGGCTATTTAATTGAAACCATAAATATTCAGGCACCCGAACTTCTGGAAATATGCAAAAAACAGATCAGCTCGGGCTTTACCTTGCTTGACCCTGCAATTGAACATAGTGGTTCATATAATACTCACTGGAATTTAAGAATTAACGCAAGAATAGTACAATGATTTCACCTCAAGAAATAAGAAATTTAGTTACCAAATGGGGTTTAAGAGAAAGTGTAGTTGAAAAAGACTATGTTATTGGATGGATCCTATGGGGTATAGGAAATGTCAAAAAACTGAATGATAATTGGGCCTTTAAAGGAGGAACAGCGCTAAAGAAATGTTATATCCCTATGTGTCAGGATAGTTGACGCCTCTATTTAGATAGAGGATTGATTAACTATTTTGAGGGTATAGAAATGAGAAATTACACAGAATCTTTTAAAAAAGCGCTAGTGAAAAAAGCGCTCTTAAATTCATCAAAATCAGCGGCCCTGTTTGCAAAAGAAGCAGGAGTAGCAAATTCGACATTATATGGATGGATAAAACGATACGGAGACGCGACCATCAATAATGGCAATAACTCTAGCAAAGGAAGTGATAATTGGACAAAAGAAGAACGTTTTAATATGCTAGTAAAAATAAGCAGTTTGTCTGAAGAGCAAATAGGAGCCTACTGCAGGCGACAAGGCATTTACCAGCATCAATTATCAGAATGGAAAGATGAATTTATGAATAAAAAAGCGAGAGCCACAGATGATAAGAGGTCATCAGAACTAAAAGTGATGAAGGCAGAAAATAAGGCATTAAAAAAAGAATTACGCAGAAAAGATAAAGCCTTAGCAGAGACCTCAGCGTTATTGATTCTTAAAAAAAAAGCAGACTTGCTCTGGGGGGACTTAGAGGACGATTAATTGGTAACAAGGAACGCAAGGAAGCGTTGAGCCTTATAAAAGAAGCCTGCAAGGCAGGCGCTCGTAAAATCAAGGTATGTAAGTTACTTCAGATCAGTATTCGCACCTATGAACGCTGGAGTTTAGCTGATGGTCTTAGCGATAAACGAGCTCTTGCTCAGCATATACCCGCCAACAAATTAACCACTGAAGAACGCCAGGCAATAATAAAAATAGCAAATTCAGCAGAATACTGTGATCTACCGCCATGCAAGATCATACCTATGCTTGCTGATAAGCAAATTTATATATGCTCAGAATCGACGTTATATCGTATTTTACGAGAAGAAAAACTACTTAACCATAGAGGGAAAAGCAAGCCAAAAACACACCATAAACCAAAGCAATTAGACGCTACTGGCCCAAATCAGGTCTGGTCTTGGGATATCAGCTATTTGAAGAGTCATGTTGCAGGGATATACTTCTATCTTTATCTGACAATGGATATCTACAGTCGTAAAATTGTAGGTTGGACAGTACAAGCTCATGAGAGCTCAGAACAGGCCGCAGCATTAATGAAACAAACATGCTTGGATGAAGCAATAGATCCAGGTCAGGTAAGACTACATTCTGATAATGGATCGCCAATGAAGGGAGCAACATTGCTTGTTACGTTACAGCAGTTAGGTATAGCACCATCATTTAGTCGCCCAGCTGTTAGTAACGACAATCCATATTCAGAAGCAATGTTTAAGACATTAAAATACAGGCCCATATATCCAGGGAAAGGATTTGCCAGCATAGAAGAATCACGTATTTGGGTTGAGAATTTTGTAAATTGGTATAACACTGAGCATTTGCATAGTGGCTTAAAATTTGTAACACCAGAGCAACGACACACAAGTGCTGATCAGAAGATTCTAGCTAATAGGAAGATAGTTTATCAAGCCGCAAAGCGGTGCAATCCGTCGCGCTGGTCTAGAGGTGTTAGAAACTGGGACCAGCCGAGCATCGTAACTTTAAACCCTGATAAAAGCACAATAGCCGCAAATTCAGAAGCAAGTATATGTTGTAACACATAGAAAAAAGCTATTAATTACTTTTAGTTGCGGGCAGCTCTAATTTATAAAAATCTCTATGTAAAATTGCAGATCATTTTTCTGCCTTTGTTTCCTAAGGCAGAAATGTGACAAAAATGATCAATAGCGAGCTTGCGAGCGCTCTGCAGCCAATAAAAATTACAGCTTAAATAGTCTTATTATCTGAATTACTCACTGACTTCAGTAGGTCATATAACATTCTTGGTTCACATATAGAGCTTGCATTAAGACAAATCTAAAAAATGCGACAACTTGTTTGACAAACACCGCTTAAAGATGGAGGTAAGGTGTCGA
>JAGLXC010000082.1 GCA_023133095.1 Gammaproteobacteria bacterium
AAGTGCCTGATGAAAGATTAGGAAAAATTGATAATATTATAAATTCAAAAAAAATTATTAAAACTGCAATTGAATTTGTAGATATAGCAGGATTAGTAAAGGGTGCAAGCAAAGGTGAAGGTTTAGGTAATAAATTTTTAGGTCACATCCGCGAAACCCAGGCCATTGCTCATGTGGTCCGCTGCTTTAGCGATGACAATGTGACCCATGTAGAGGGCGCCATTGATCCCAAACGCGATATTGAAACCATCAGCACTGAGCTTCTATTAGCTGACATGGAAACTGTAGACAAAGCTGTAGATAAAGCCACTAAACAAGCCAAAAGCGGTGACAAACAAATGGTGGCAGAAAAAAATTTCCTTGAGCAAATAAAACAACATATAGATAGCGGTCAGCCAGCTAGAACCTTTGCAACATCGGCAACTGAAACAGAAATGGATCTAATGCGACACCTGCATCTGTTAACCGCAAAGCCGGTGTTATATATTGCCAACGTAGATGAATCTGGCTTTAGCAATAATCCTTATCTAGAACAGGTTACAGCGATTGCGGCTGAAGAAGGTGCCAAAGTTGTACCTATCTCAGCAAATATTGAAGCTGAATTGATAGAGCTTGCAGATGATGAAAAACAGGAATTCTTAAACGAATTAGGCCTTAAAGAGCCCGGGCTAGATCGACTTATTCGCGTAGGTTACGAGCTCCTGGGACTTAAAACTTTCCTTACCGCAGGTCCCCAAGAGGTCAGGGCCTGGACCTTTAAAGACGGCATGCTCGCCCCCCAAACAGCCGGCGTTATCCATACCGATTTTGAAAAAGGTTTTATCCGTGCTGAGGTAATAGCTTTTGCTGATTATATTAAATATAAAGGCGAACTCGGCGCCAAAGAGGCCGGCAAAATGCGCTTAGAGGGTAAAGCTTATGTTGTTCAGGACGGCGATGTAATGCATTTTAGGTTTAATGTATAAAGCTGCTAAACATATTCAATTTTGCCAGTAATAAATTTTTTCAATAAAGGATCAACTAGCATAACATCTCTAGCTTCAGTCTTATAAATATAATCGTGCTGCATTAAATATGCTATAGCCTTTTGGGCGCTACCAAGTGAAAGCCCTACAGTATCGAGAAAATATTTACTATTTGGCTCTCTAACCTTATCTAAAAGAGCAAAACCGTTCAACACTTTCATTTTATTGGTATTTAATGGTTCTAAATCAGCAATTAATTTATCTTTATAACCAATAAGACATTCATTCCATACAGCCTCCACAGTTTCTATTGTGGTCGGCATATCATCATTATCCCACAATTTATCGCACAATAGGTTTACATAGTAAGGATGTAATTCAGTAATAGTTAAAATATGCTGTGCCATATCAGCGGGGATTTCGTTAGCCCATTTTTTTTGGGCCGCTTTCTGTATGTGAGCTTTAAAATGGTCTGCCCCTATTCTTTTTAGATCTATTTTATCACACAGCATATACAATGGCTGACCTCTATCATCAAATATTTTTTTCAGCATATGCCTTGAACTGCCAGAAAAAATAAACATTAGATACTCTGCTTTTTGTGCTACTGATCTTATCGCTGCTTGTATCTCACTCGATTGATCAACCTTCAACAAATCCTGAAATTCATCTAAAAATAATACAATACGTTTCTTTTGTTTTTTGGCAATTTGCTCTAGCCCACTAAGTAAATTTACCATCTCATCTACAGGGTTAATTGCTGGCTTTGCGAATTCAACTTTTATCTCTAGCTGCCCGGCTACAACACTAATAACACTACTTTTAAAGCATGCACCTAACAAATGCATTGTTTTCTCGGTAAATGGTAAAATCTGCCTTATTAAAACAGAAACCCCTTTGGCTATTTTATCGCATATCGATTTTGCTGAAACCGCACAAAATAGATCTATCTCAGCATAAGTTCCCTCAATTTCACTCAACACTTGACACGCCAAACTGGTCTTTCCATATCTCCTGGGCGCAACAATTACAGTGTGCTTGCCTTTTGCAATATTTTTTTTAAGATGCTCTCTTTCTAGCACACGATTACAAAAAGTGCTTTTGTAAGCCGTTTGCATAGTAAAATATACTCTTTGAGATTGCATATATACCCCCACTCTCACACCCCAAACTAGATAATCCATAGCTTACACTCTATTTCGGATAATCTCAAGTAAATCTTTGAGAGTAGTTTGCGCAATTGTATCTGTGTTAAATGGATTGCCTTTAAACCCCAAGAATCCCCACTTTATGATCATAACCACCTAACATCTGTTTAACATGTAAACTATTGCAAACCATTTTAGGTTGCGTAATCGAATTTTTATAATACAAATACCCAGATTTTGTGTTATAATTACATGTACAATCAAGATGGTTGTATATTACATAATAAACTATAGAAAGGAGAGAAAAATGGAAAAACAAAAAGGCTTTACCTTAATCGAGCTGGTTATTGTAATCATTATTTTAGGAATTCTAGCGGCTATCGCTGTCCCCAGATATCTTGATCTTTCAACTGACGCTACCAATGCTGCAAAACTTGGCATGGAAGGCGCAGTGAAAAGTGCTTTTGCAATTGAGATTGCTAATCAACGTGGCTATCCTACGGTAACAGAACTAAATGATCGTCTGGCTACTGATGATACCACAGCAGCTGGTACAGGCGTTCAGTTTACTCTGGATGGCACAACCCATACTGTCCAAACTTACACAGACTCAGCTTGCGCAACAGCTACAAGTGCTGTAGGCGATACTGTGCAGTGTATTGGTTCAGTAACACCGTAACGACCTTTTGATGTGGGGAATTCGGGCGATCGTGATGATCGCCCCAACCCCATATTAGAATTTCTGCTCCCAATGCCAGGCATGTGCAATAATTTGCGCTAGATCTGCAAATTTTGGCTGCCAACCTAACGCTTGTTTCGCTTTGCTGCTGTCTGCGATTAATTCAGCTGAATCGCCAGCCCGCCTGCCACACTCGATAACTTTAATTGGTTTAGCTGTTACCTGTTTGGCGGTTTCAATCACCTCTAACACAGAAAAGCCATTGCCATTACCCAAATTATAGACAGTAGTTTCACCTCCGCTAGCTAGTTTTTCTAACGCTAATAAATGGGCAGAACATAGGTCTAAAATATGAATGTAATCACGAATGCAAGTACCATCCCTGGTTGCATAATCGTTACCAAAAATCTTAATTGCCTCTTTCCGTCCAGAGATAGCCTGCAATACTAGAGGAATTAAATGGGTCGCAGGTTCATGGCGTGGCCCTAAGCGTCCCTCTGGATCGCAACCAGCCGCATTAAAGTAGCGCAGACAAATCGACTTTAGCCCGTAAGCTTTATCATAATCAGACAACAGCTGTTCGACTAGATATTTAGAGCGACCATAGGAGTTAAGCGGTTGCTTAGGGTGCACTTCATCTATTGGAGTATATTCAGGTTCGCCAAAGACTGCAGCTGTAGATGAAAAAATTAACTGCTTTATGTTATGCGCCACCATAGCATCTAATAGTGTTATAGTATTAACTAAATTGTTGTGATAGTACTTGGCTGGATTAGCAACTGACTCTTCCACCTCAATAAACGCTGCAAAATGCAGCACTGCATCAAATTTATATTTTGAAAACAGGCCGTCTAAACAAGATTGATCGCCAATATCGCCCTCAACCAACTCAGCATTTAATACTGCTTCTCTAAAACCTGTGCTTAAGTTATCCAACACTACAACATCATAGCCTTTTTGCACTAACATATCTGTCATATGCGAGCCAATATATCCCGCGCCACCTGTTACTAAAATTTTCATGCTTAACTACCTCTTATTCACCATACCTTTAACTAAAGTCAATGCCATAATCTTAATATCAAACCACAACGACCAATTCTCTATATAAAAAAGGTCAGATTCAATACGCTTCTCTAAACTGCTATTTCCACGCCAACCATTTATTTGCGCCCAACCAGTAATACCTGCTTTTACCTGATGTTTCTGCATATAATGGGGAATCTGCTGCTTAAACTCTTTCACAAAAATTGGCCGCTCGGGCCTTGGCCCCACAATCGACATATCGCCACAGAGCACATTAATAAATTGCGGCAACTCATCAAGGCTGGTTTTACGCAATAATGCGCCTATTTTAGTAGCGCGAATCTCTTTTGCTTGCGACCAAACTGCTCCAGTCGTCTCTTCTACATTAAGCGGCATTGTACGAAATTTTAACATGGTAAATTTTTTGCCGTTCCAGCTCATCCGCTCTTGCTGATAAAAAACCGGCCCTTTTGAACTTAACTTTACCAGAAGCGCTATAATTAAAAATAATGGGCTTAACAACACTAAAAATAGCAACGCAAAAATTCGATCTTCAATGGCTTTAATAAATCTATTAATTCCAAGCATGGGAGAAAAAACCAGATTAATCGCTGTTAAACCAAAAACTTCTGTAGGAAAGTAGTGGCGTGCATTAAAGGTCAACATATCAGGAAAATAACGGATAGTTACCATAGTATCAGCTAATGCCTGTACTAGATCAGCAGCGCTTTGCTCCTCCTTAAACGGCAAAGTCAGCCAAACCTCATCAACTTTATGCTCTCTAATATAGGCAGTTAGGTCTTGAGAATTATTATCTAATATCGCTGTAATATTAAGGCCAGACCACAGAGCACTTTGCACTTCTGAAATCAGTTTTGCGGCCATAGCTCCTGCACCAACTATTAGAACCTGGCGCTGATTCCAACCATGTTTACGCATAGTTCGTAGCAAAACCAACAACACCACACGAAACAATGCTAACAAAATCAGAGTTAAAATAAACCAACTAAAAAACCAAACTCGGGAAAAATTAATACTAGTTTTAGTAGCAAAACCAATAGTTGCAAGTAGCAACATAACACACAAAACAGCCAAACAGAGACGACTTAGATGCTTGAATAAGCTTTGCACTCGCAATGGTTGATAAATACCAAACCATGAAAAGACCGGAACAACCAATAATATTGCGATAATAAAAGCCGTAAGATAAAAATAATTTAATTGTAGCTGCTGAAATTTAGCATAAAAAACAATTAGGCCAGCGCTCAAAAAAAAGCTTAAA
>JAGLXC010000083.1 GCA_023133095.1 Gammaproteobacteria bacterium
GAGTAGCGCGTGTTCTTTTAGTAATCCTCTGGGCAACATGACGTCAAAGCTAGCTTATTGTAATTCTTCAACTCGAACCGCCATAACATCACACTCAGCAGCATGTAATACTGCATTAGCAGTTGACCCCAACAATAATCGTATTCCATGGCGACCATGACTTCCAACTATGATAAGATCTGCCTTCATGCATTTTGCCTCTTCTAGAATCACGATCTTGGCTGGACCAAATTTAAGGATTTGATCTGTTTCAGCAACATCAATTCTGTTGCCTAATTTTTTCATATCTTTAGTTGCATTTTCTAACAACAGCTCTTCAATCTCAGCTCCTACCGCAACACCGTAAGCTGCGCCATAGCTACTGATATGTTCAATCGCATGAACTATTGATAGCTTAGCACCAAATTGCTTGGCCAAACCCAACGCTCGCTTTATTGGAGCCTTATCTGTTGTGTTCTCTAACTCTACTGCAAGTAAAATATTTTTATATAATTTCATGGCTTTCATCTCCCTTAGGTTACACATACTTTAGTATTATATCATAAAGCAATTGAAGACTATGCTCTTTTTTCACATTAGTCAGCCGCATAACTACTTCAGCTCTATGCTGACTGAGCCACATTATTCTGGCATATAAAGATTCTGACGTTAACTCCTCTTCATAGATAACCTGACTCAAACCCTGCTTCTCACAATATTTAGCATTTAAAAGCTGATCGCCGCGACTGGCTATTTTAGGTAATGGAATTAAAATATGCGGTTTATTTAAGGTAAGTAGCTCATAAATTGAATTTGCCCCAGCACGCGAGATAACTATATTAGCACACGCCATCATGTCAGCCAATTCAGCATGCAAAAACTCAAACTGTTTATAGCCTGGTTGCTCCAAATCCATAGCGACCTTACCCTTTCCACATACATGTATTATCTGAAAAGTATCTAGCAATTCAGGTAGAAGCGCACGAATCAGCTCATTTATCTTCTGCGCCCCCAGACCTCCGCCATAGATCAATAATACCTTTTTAGCAGCTGAAAAACCGCATAAACTCAGCCCGTGCTCGACTTTTCCTTGCAACAGTTCCGGACGTATCGGGGTTCCAGTTACAACAACTGGATATTTTTTATTGATATAGCGCTCGGTTTCCGCAAAGGTAACACAAACTTTTTTGGCAAATGGAAAACTAAGTCTATTTGCCAAACCAGGTGTTATGTCAGATTCATGAATGATAACAGGAATGTGATTTAACCAGGCAGCCACCACCACTGGAAAAGCTACGAATCCGCCTTTGGAAAAAACCACCCTGGGCTTTAGTTTGCGACAGATAAAAAAGGCCTGCATAATGCCATAGAAAATTTTCAAGGGATCAATGAAGTTCTGCCAGCTAAAATAGCGCCGCAGTTTTCCTGTCGCGATTGCATAATATGGAACATTGCCAGCCTTTGCAATTATCTCTTTTTCGATACCAGCTTTAGAGCCAACATAAAATACCTGTTGTCCCTGCTCTCTTAGCTTATTCAGTAAAGCCAGGTTGGGAATAACATGGCCAGCTGAGCCGCCGCCGGTAAATAGAACTCCTGCCATCTTAACCTGTTATGTCATCTAAAAACGAAGTCCCATACTCAAATGGCGGCAGATCAAGATACGCTGCTAAAGTCTGGCCAATATCTGCAAAGGTTGAACGCTTTCCTAGAGCTACTGGCTTAATCTCAGGGCCAAAAACCATAAGCGGAATATATTCACGGGTATGATCAGTGCCCTTAAAGGTTGGATCGCAACCATGGTCAGCCGTAATTACAACCATATCACCAGGCTGCAACAACTTTTCAAATTCTGGCAAACGCTGGTCAAAGTAGATCAATGCTTCAGCATAGCCCTTTACATCACGCCGATGGCCATATTGCATATCAAAATCGACAAAATTAGCAAAGACCAAACTGCGATCGCCGGCAACGGTCGCAACTTTTAAAGTAGCATCAAACAAAGCAGCATTACCATCGCCTTTAACGCCACGGCTAATGCCCTGATGCGCAAAAATATCTGGAATTTTACCAACGCCAATAACTTCACCACCACTAGCTGTAAGCTTATCTAACAAAGTTGGCGCTGGTGGCAAAACTGAATAGTCACGTCGATTACCAGTACGCTTATAATCACCATTGCTGCCAACAAATGGCCTAGCTATTACTCGACCAATACCATCTCCAACTAGTTCACGCGCAATTTCACAGATTTCATACAGGCGCTCTAAGCCAAAACTCTCTTCATGCGCTGCAATCTGAAATACACTACCAGCTGAGGTATAAACTATTGGTTTGCCAGTTTTGACATGTTCATCACCACGCTCTTTTAAAATATCTGTGCCAGAGGCATGCTTATCACCTAAAATCCCAGCCACTCCGGTCTTTTCCACAAACTTAGCAATTAGTTCTGACGGAAAGCTAGGATGCGTCGGCGGATAGTAATCCCAATCAAATAGTACTGGCACGCCGGTGATCTCCCAATGGCCGCTGGGTGTATCTTTACCAAAACTTATTTCAGCCGCGCAACCATAAGCGCCTTCAGGCGTTACATCGCTACCAAACACAGGCTTACCATTACATTCAGCAGCAAGAGCGTCCAAGCCTAAACGGGTTAAATTGGGCAAACTAAAGCCTGGGTAATTTTCTGCAATATGCCGAAAAGTATTCGCGCCAACATCACCAAATTTATCCGCGTCTGGTGACGCTCCAACTCCAAAAGAGTCTAATATCAAAATAAAAACTCGCTTCATTTAACAATCTCCTCAATTTATATGTTTAATAATACCGTCTAATTCATCTAAATTATTATACTCAATAACCAGCTTGCCACTGCCATTTGCACTATGTTGCACCACAATTCTAGCCCCCAACTTGTCTGCTAAGTTATTTTGCAACTGCAAAATATTAGGATCAGCGCTATAACTCGTTGCAGCTTTGGCCGGATTCTGTAAGCGCCGAACTAACTTTTCTGTTTCACGAACTGACAAACCCTTTGCAACCACAGTTTTAGCTGCTTGCAACTGCTGTTCTGCAACAAGTGCTAATATGGCTCGGGCATGGCCCATCTCTAAATCGCCATGTTCTAACATTGTTCTAACTGCATCAGGCAAACCTAACAAACGTAATAAATTAGTTACCGTTGTACGTGATTTACCTACGGAGTCAGCTACTTGCTGATGAGTCAAACCAAACTCCTCTAGCAATCGCTGCAAAGCAACTGCCTCCTCCATAACATTTAAATTTTCCCGCTGAATATTTTCAATCAATGACATTGCAATTGCAGCTTCATCAGGAATATCTCTGACTACAGCTGGAATCTCATCCAGCTCCGCAATCTGCGCTGCACGCCAGCGCCTTTCTCCTGCTATAATTTCATAATGACCAGATGCAACTTTACGCACAACAATAGGCTGAATAATCCCTTGCGAACGGATTGAATTCGCTAACTCCTCGAGTGCCTCAGAATCCATATCTTTTCGCGGCTGATATTTGCCTGGCTGCAAAACATCAAGTGGTAATTTACGCAGCTCGGTTTTACGCTCTACTGCGATATCACTTAATAATTCATTAATACCTAAATCTTGTAAGCCTCGATTGAGCCCACGACTATTACTGCTCATTTTTTACCTCTCTCTTAATATCGCCATTCTTTCGAACAATCTCAGCAGCCAATGCCAGATACGCCACAGCGCCTTGCGAACGCTTATCATACAATAACACTGGCAAACCATGGCTTGGCGCCTCTGCCAAACGCACATTGCGAGGAATAATTGTATGATAAACCTTATCAGGGAAATGGGTTACCAACTGCTCCGACACATCTAAGGTCAAACGATTACGACCATCATACATAGTTCGCAACAGACCTTCGATAGATAAACTGGCATTAACTCCAGCTACTAGTTTTCTGATAGTATGCAACAGGCCAGTCAAACCCTCTAAAGCATAATATTCACACTGAATTGGAATCAAAACTGAATCAGCCGCAACTAAGGCGTTTAAAGTTAAAATATTAAGGGTTGGAGGACAGTCGATTAAGATAAAATCATAATAGGATCGCAGCTCATTCATGATTTGCCGCAAGCGATACTCCCGCCCCTCCTGCTGCAATAACTTTACCTCTGCCGCAGTTAAGTTAGCATTAGCGGGTAGAAGATCATAGCCAACACTAAGCTTTTGGATTGCCTCAAGCCCCGAAGTTTGACCTAAAAGCACTGTGTGCATCGAGCTGGTCAGCTCAGTTTTCTGCACTCCGCTGCCCATAGTTGCATTGCCTTGAGGATCAAGATCAACCAACAATACCCGCCGCTTAGTCGCACCCAAAGATGCCGCTAAATTAACACAGGTAGTGGTCTTACCAACCCCACCCTTTTGATTTGTTATTGCTATTACTTTGCTCACAATTGGTTTCATCCTCTAAAATATTCAGCGTACACGCAACAATATTGTAAAAATACATAATAATATTAAATGCGGTTTAAAGCAAAGTGCTGCAAACGAGCGCAGTGCTCTCTATCTGGAAACAGGAAGCAGTATTTTTGCGGATTATTGCTCCTGATATATCAACGAACTCTTATTGGTGGCGCTGCTGATTGAGGATGGCTTGATTTTTGTTGATCCAACAATCCCTGTCGTTCTTTTCCTACACCTGAATTAAAAAACCGTCCCAAAAAAGCCAAAATCCCGCTGCCACTTTTACGTTCAGGAGCTCTATAGCTAGTTGCCTCTGTATATTTTTCTGCTGGATTATCTTGTGGCGGCCTTGGTGCTGCTGATGCTGAATCTGAATGTCGTCTATGCCTTAATTCTGGTTCTGACGCTCCTGCAACATCTTTTTTGGATCCTAATACAATTGTAATTCTACGCTCCAGCTCTTCTTTTATCGGAGACTTTTCTCCTC
>JAGLXC010000084.1 GCA_023133095.1 Gammaproteobacteria bacterium
AACCATATAGTTATACCAAACATCAAGCACATTATTAACATGCCCTGCCAAAATAGCTGAAGAAACATCAAAACCGCTAATATGATGCTGAGATCGAAAAAATCTGGATTGAACTAAAGTTGGCATATTCAGAGCTTCACCCAAATCAACACTATTTTGCGCCGCTGCTTTGTCTATTGCCTGCTGACGAATAGTATTAACTTGTGCTAAAATTTCGTTTAATTTCTCTGTATCAATTGAACTAGAAGAGTATTTGTCAATTAACTGATCAACATTCTGCAAACTACTATACCGCCTTGCATCATCATATCCATTGCTCTTTGCAGCAGGAGGATAGATATTAGCAACCAATATCTGATAGCTAACCTTATTATAGTTGCTGTTAAGGCCAGGTAATGATACTTGTGACATCTGACGATAATAACGCGCGGCTGCAGCCCAGCCAGAAGCAACTATACGCTTTGATTGTAATTGATCACTAGCACTCTCTAGCTGCGCTGCATAACTAGCAACAGGGTAAATAACGTTTTGATAGGTTTGTGCAGCACTATTTACATTGGTTACAGCGGAATCTAAATTAATAACTTGCGCGTCATCATAAGCCTGCTCCACTAACTGTTGTGCGGCAGGATCTAAAGTTAAAACCATCTGCTGAATTCCTGTCTTTTTAGCTGTTATATACTCTGTTGTAACTTGAGTTTCATCATTTTTATTAGAAGCAGGAAAAACTGGCGCCTTCCAACTATAAACACCGCATGCTCCATTAAACTGTTGAATTTTATTATAAAGCACTGGATTATTATCTTGAGTAATATATGGAATGATTACTTTCCATACCGGGTCACCCGATTGATTTGTATCTATATACCCAACCTGTAGCTTAACCGGTCTACTTAACTTACTCATCAAAGCCCGATATTTTGCCGGATCTTTAGGAGCATTGCGGGGCTGGTTAATAAATTGCTGTTTTTGTGTGGCCAATTCCCTATTGATGGTTCTATCTAAAACATGCATACATGAGAGTGAACTTAAAACATCTGTTGCACCAATGGCTACTGAGCCCTGACTAGAAGCTGATGATGGTGTCGATGATGAAGGTTTCACTAACGAATCAACTAAAGGCAACATAAGCTCTGTTGCTTTCTCTGTTTGCGCAGGTGTTGTATATATAACCCCGCCCTGCTGCAAATATTCAACCGCCGTAGTCCAGGCATTATCTGCTAAACCAACTCCCTGGATTACTGCCCACATAATAACAACCTGAATATAAGAATAGCCACCTAATTTAACTGGAACCAATAATCCTACACCAAATGCTGTTCTTACTGCAGTCCAATGACTTATTTTTCTGCCCAATACCTCACCCAGAGAGGCTACATCAATAACGGTTTTAATAATAACATATATAATTACAACTGAAATTAATGACAACATCCCAAAGTTAAATACACCAAAGAGTTTGCTAATAATCGTTTGCGACGGGCCGCTTAAAACAGCAGAGCCACCAACTTCACCAAAAATCTGGCGTAAAAACTGAATTGACCAGTCTCCAGGAGTAGGGGTAAAAGCATTAAATCCGCCACCTGGTACACCAGGAATAGAGTCAGCAAAGGCTAATTGTGGTAAAAAAAGCAAACCAAACCATAAAAATCGTTTTAATGTTGCTGTTATTTGTCTCATTTCTTCACCTTTATCTTAAAAGTAAAATCAAACCACTCTCTTATGGTACAGCCTAATTTTTTTTGTTTAATTTGTGTATACCAAAAATGTGACCGAAAAGCATATGCAGTAAGTAAAGCAGCCAAAATCAAACACATAAAAGTTGTTAACCAATGGCTAGTGACAATAGCGTAAATCATATAGGCAGAAAGAGCTGCAGCCATAAGTAAATAGATAATGGTTAAATGCAAATAGGTTCGCATCCGTTGGATAAGATCTTTATCAGTTAACTGAAGTCTTTCAGTTGCTTCGGTAAAAGTTTCAGGTCCAGCTGATTCTGGCCGAGCAAATAGATCCTTAGCCATACCCACAACAGACTTACCACCTGTCTTCATATCATCCCAGGCAATCCATTTACGCACATCAACCAATGACTTAAATGATCGCTTAACAATTCCAGATTTACTCATAATCTTACTCTTCCTCTACTACCAATATGCTAATATTATACCATATTTTCCTTAAGAAATCCTTAAACATACCCTTCGCGATTGAACTTTATGCTGTGTTGTCTGCGCCCATTCGCAATCCTCATTTATTATATATAAACTCCGGTGGCTTTTTGGGCTTGACGCCTTGCCTAAAATTCAATCGCTTTGGATATATCAAGCAATACACCCAATAACACAATCACCTAATCCCGATCCTGAAATTTTAGCTCCAGTGATATCACTCTCACTTCGTAACTCAAAAATCAGCTTAGCCAGTGTTGCATTATTGGTCCCTAAGGAGTCTTGTAAGCCTTGATGAATATCCATCAACTCACCCAACCTATGCCAATTCTGCTGGTTAATCGCGCGGCAAGCCTCCTCGACACAAGAGCCCATAACTGTATATATTTTGTTAATTAATTCAGGGTGTCTGGCACGCAAAGTCTCTACCTGTTTTACTACCTCGCACGTTGGGGTTTTACTGCCAGAATAGACTACTTTTAGCTGCGGCACTGCTGCCAATTTAGTCACATCTAAGGGATCCATCTGATAAATAATTGCGCCACTCAACACGCTGGCTGCAATATCTGCACCAGAGCCCAAGCCCTGGACTTTGCGCACTACAGTGGCCCCCTTTTCAATCAACTCCAAAGCTGAAATCTCCTTTTTATCCAACCAGTTACTTAGAACGGTTAAAGTAGCGACTGTAACAGCAGCTGAAGAGCCTAAACCGAGCTGGTCCGAAAAATCGCTTGAGATATTGAGCTCAAAACCAGTCTCTAACTGCGGGCGATAAGAAAGAATTGCTGTCATTACAAAACGCCAGCCATGAAGAGTTTTATCAGGATAATTCAATGAGTGATCCAGATCGAATTGATGCGAACCAATTAGTTCAGAATTAAGTTTAATTATGCGATCAAGCCGTGGGGTTAGCTCTACTGTAATATAATGTTCAACCGCTACAACAATTGCTTTACTGCCGTGTAACACTGCATGCTCGCCGAACAGCATTAAGCTTCCTGGAATTCTAGCTTTATACGATTTGCATCCCACTCTCATTACCCTTCAATGGAAACATCTCATAGTCATGTTTTTTAACCAGCGATGAAATATCCGCATCTACCATAACTAACATTACCCCAGCGCTCTCGCCTCTACTTGCTCCTGCTCCACAAACTTTGGCTGCACCGCCTAACTTCTCAATTGCGGCAATAAACTTTTGTGCTTTCTGTGGCACAACGCCAATATGAGCTAACAGTCGATGATTAGCTCGAATACACTCTTTAATACGAATCTGATCATTGGTCTGTAATGCAGAATCAAATGCCTCAGTTACAGCCGCAAAATCAGCAGTTAAAGTTTTGCTGTTGTTAAAATAGCGAGCAGCATAACTAACACTTTCACCTGTCGAGGTTTTCGCCTCTCCGGTATTAACCAAAAACATAGAGGCCACAGGCATTGTTCTGGACGCAGCCTTTTCCTCGTCAAACCTGACGCAACCACCATGAATGGCAAGGTATAGATCTAACCCGCTTGAGTGGCCATGCTGTAAATTTTCTGCGGCCCTGGCGCATTGCAAATAGTGATCAACCTGCATATCAAGCTCCCACAAAGCACTCAGCGCACACATAACG
This sequence comes from Gammaproteobacteria bacterium, assembly GCA_023133095.1. Lineage (GTDB taxonomy): Bacteria > Pseudomonadota > Gammaproteobacteria > UBA9339 > UBA9339 > JAGLXC01. The sequence continues at coordinate 3,785 of JAGLXC010000084.1, forward strand.
CTAACAATAGTGGCAGCTGACGAACCCATACCACAGCCCATAGGAATATTTGAGTGGCTGCGAATAGCTAAACCAGGTGGCAAAGTAATATCAAAACGATCAACTATATAGATAAAAGCATACTGCAATAGTTCAAATGACCGTTGCAATACCTCACGAATGGTACATTCACCCTTTAAAAACTGCTCATATTTATTTTGAATTCGTTGTTTTAGATCATGCAACTTCTGTACGGTCAAAGATGCAGTATAATCAAGGTTTAATAGATAAAAAGCAATCGAGTGCTGCTGTTCTGGCTGCCACAACAGAGTAGTCTCAGCCACTCTATTAACTGCCATAGCTAAAGCTGGCGCGCCATATAAAACAGAGTGCTCTCCTGATAAAATCAGCTTAGCAGGAGCTATGGCAGTAATATTTTCTCTCATTCACTCACTTCTCTTATATATACGTTTATGGGCTTCCATTGCTGCCAATCGAAATACTCCTGTGGTGTGCCTAGGTATCTTTACAGCACTACCATCAACAGGCAACTTAAAATTATAAAACTTTTCATACTCCTTGTAACTAAGATTAATGCGTTCGGTTAACAATTGCTGAAGCTCTGTAAATGCTAGCATCTTTTGATAACCAGGCTGCACTACTCCACTAAAATACTCTCCAACACAACCCGCGCCATAGCTATAAAAACCAATTCGGCGGTTAGCAATATCCTTTCCAATAGTTGCCATAAGCGATAACAGGCTAATATAGAGCGCAGCGGCATAGCAATTCCCCACTTCACGCCCATAGTAGAGAGTAGAGTCTATAGTATCTGCAGCAAAGCCCAAACTTTGATTTAATCGTGCTAAACGTTTATGGGCCGTAACAACCAACTTAGGAACGGCTGTATGATAACAAAAATAGTCATGCTCCTGAAAGCTACGACCTGATAGCGAGCTATATTGACTCCAGACCTTCTCTAGCACCTTAAGATAAAGATCACATGAGTATTTACCATCAACCAGGGCCTCATCCCGATAATTGGGCCGCCAAAAATCCATAACATCTTCAGCATAAAACCCAGATTCAGGCTCAATTGCAACCACACGAGGATCAGAGCTCAGCAGCATGGCTATGGCCCCTGCCCCTTGAGATGATTCGCCTGGAGTATTTAAACCGTAACGAGCAATGTCAGAAGCTACAATTAAAAT
>JAGLXC010000085.1 GCA_023133095.1 Gammaproteobacteria bacterium
TGGCCAGAATTTAACATTCTGGCCATTTTTTTATCTCCAAGTACTTTAAACAAGATTTGATCCTGTTAGGTACTGAAGCTTGGTCATCATTTAAAAAAGTTAAGCATTCCGCGGCAAGAGCATGTTTATATTTAGCAGCTGCTTTGATAAACACCCAGGCAAAGCCTATTTTATTACAATGCAGCGCTGTTACTCCTGTCTGCATGAATGCATCAGCATCATTAGCTATAATGCGTTCTCGCAGATCTTGAGCAACAGCTTGCAGCATTGCTTCACCATGTTTAATATCAATCGCAGGGTTTACTGTGTTATTTGTTGTTGGGGTTTGATTAATCATCGTCATTCTCCTTTTGACCTTGTTGGGGTTGGCCAGATTTTTCATTTTGGATCCGTTGGTATATCTCTTCGCGATGGACGCTGACTTCTTTAGGGGCTGCGATACCAATGCGTACTTGGCTTCCTTTTACTCCTAAAATGGTTATATCAATAGCAGCATCATCGCCAATGACGATAGATTCTCCAATTCTTCTTGTTAAAATCAACATTATTAACTCCTCATTTTTAAAATATCAATATAATGCCGGCCTAAAGCAAGCATCCGTTAAAAAAAATATATGCAGCATCCTGTAAAGGGCACTGCATATAGGTTTCGCTATGTCTAAGAGCGAGGCATGAGCCAAAGAATTCTGTGGGTTTTGGAAAGATTTAGTCGAATTGTGTGTGTTTTTGGATATTGTCCTTTTCCATGTATTTTTTAGAATGTCTGTTATAGTTGTGTTTTTAATCATTATATTCTTCCTGTAATAATCGTTTCCTTTTATTTTGCCTATGAGTAAATTAAAGCATGTCATCAATAAATTAAAAAGGATTTAATATCACGGTTAATTTAGATGGTTTAATTAACTGATAAAATTTCATGGCTTTTTGTGTATGGTATGTTTAAACGTTACAGTATCTGGTATCATAACGTATGATTTGTGAGGGTATTGATATGCAATCAGCATGTAGAATTGATTTTTTGCGCTATGATAAATACCCGCTATAATGATTGTTTGAACAGGAAAAAATTAGAGGGTGTCTTATGGTGACAAGGGGAGGATCTGCTATATTACCTAATATAAAGAAAGTTTCTTGGGAAGAAATTAGAGTACAGGTTAAAAATGTAAATAAAGAGTTATTCCAGGTTATAGATAATTTATCTCCTGGTCCTGATTATACTCTATATAAAGCAGTACATCCTTTCGGGCATGAGAGTGTGAAGGGAGGTACATTATTTTTACCTGATAAAGATGGCCATGCTGTTTCATTACTGGATCATAGTGACAAGGAGATGCGAGATGATTTAAGTTATAATGTATTGTCAAATCCTGTTAGCCTTGTATTGAAAAATTCTTTTGAGATTTTTATGGCCATGGAGCAGCATACTATTCCATTTGCTCTTGTTCCTGAAGGAAAACTTATCAGTACTTGGTTAGTTCTAGAGCCAGGAGTAAATCACCAGCCTGCTTTTTTATGGAATGTTAGTGCCGGAGCTAGATCAATGTTTATGTTGCCAAAAATTTCCATTAATTCTAAATATAATCAGCTAAAGCGATTATATAATCTCAATAGTGAGGTTCCTGATACATTACTAAAGCAAGTGGATTTTTTTAGAGAATTAGCTAATAGTGATGATTTTGGTCAATCATGGTCTGCAGAGATCTTATATTTTGGCAAAAACTGGTTTAAGCACTTGAATGATAAGCATCAAGCATGGGTAGAGTTTTATAATTATTTATACAAGAACACATGGGGTGGCAGTGGATTTATGAGGACAGAGTTTTTTTGGAATTTGGTTTTTTCATTGATTCAAAAGAAAAGAAATTTACGTCCAAATCCATACATAGCTGATACAACAAAACATATATTAGCTATGGGTGTAGGAGCATATCCTGGTTTTGCGCCTGCTACAGATGATAGTGCTGCCCCAATATCTCGCCTTCAGGAGATAATTATTAATGACTATAAATTGGAAGGGTACGCACCAATCATCATGCATCCCAGTTATTTTTCTATGTATCAGAAAACGAGTCCAATATATTATTCATTACAATATCCCACGACATTTAATTTTTCACCTACCTCAAAGAAAACATCCAATAAAATTATTGACTTACTAGAAATACAATATTTGTTGCAAAAGTATTTGTCAGAGATCGTCACTGACAGCCTAAATATTAATGGAACCCCTTTGGCCTCTATACCTACTCAAGTTCAGTATGATTTCTTTCATAGTAATCCAGAAAGGTATAACGAAGTAATAGATAGCGATCAACTTTCTGTAGATGACACAAGGTTTTTATCTGCTTTTAGTGGCAGAAAATTTTCTGCTAAAACTCCTTTTTTAAGGGGATGCATTCGTATATCTTCAAAAACTTAGTTGTCCTCAGTTTTTTGTATTATATATAAGACTCTTTGTTTATTTGTTTTTGTATTATATATGATTTTTTCAACTAGATGCGCCTTTAATGCGGTTATATAATTTTTTATAATCTCTTCAGATGGTAAATAAATAAAATCATCACCAAAGTTTGTGCGGATGACATAGTTATCTTTATCTAGCTTCACAGCTTGTATTGTCTCGCAATCTGAAGGAATCATATCTATAACTAAATATCCATTAGTCTCTAAGTGTGACATTAGATTGGAGATTGTTGGTAGTTGTTCTTGTTTTGAGAATTCGCATATGCTTGCCCACATCCATAACATGAGGCTAAATTTTCGATTAGTTGTAAAATCTCTTAAATCTTTGTTTATAACGGTTACCCTTTTATCATTGAATTTTGTTGTTAGTAGAGAATATAGTTGTTCGTTTCGTTCTATAGCAAATAACTCACCTTTAAAATTTTGATGATTTAAAAGGTGTTCAATTACTCTGCCATATCCTGCACCAATTTCCAAAATTGATTCTGATTGAGTTATATAATTTGATATCAGCTGTAAGTCGCAGTTGTTTTCTAGGCCGCCATTGATTGCGCCATTGCGGAAGTCTTGTTCAGACATCTTATTATAAAAAATCTTATTTTCAGTATTTGTCCAATTATTCATTTTGTGATTTCCTGTATATAGAAGTTGAGAAAGTTTTTGTAATAGAATAGACTAATTTTCACAAACAATATATTTGATGAGGGTACTGTCATGTTAAATTTCCTAAATTCTTAAAAACCATAGGGGTATATCATTTTGGTGGACATGGCTGTTCTTGTTGTAAGAGATCTGCATCAGATAAGGTGGACAGGCTATAGTCTTCTTTTGACTTCCAAAATGATGTAATAACACTAATAGCAGGCTTAGACTGCTTTATTGCTATTTTACATTTTGTTATATGGTATGCTAAATTTTCCTGTATAGCCTGTTGAAAGAAGCTAAGCTCATTTTCAAAATTAGTATTCCCCCATAACTGATGTACACACAAAATATCCCAGAAATCCAGCTGCAGATTGATTCCGTTACTTATCAAGGCATCATTCAGGACGGCTAAAAATCCTAAAAATGCCACAGATTTAGAAGCCCTAGAGCAAACATTAAGCCCAGTTGCTACAACTGTTAGTCCTTTTGTTTTATTTTGTTTTTTCAGCATTTCAAAAACTTCTTCAGCGCTTCGTGGTTCTGTAGATTCTTTTGGCACACCTCGTTCTATGTTTTCCAATGCAGTCTGGTGTAGCCTGGTTTTGTACCTGACATATAACCCCTGTAGCATCAGGGTCACACCTATGGATCCTGATAACATTATATTGGCTATCTGGGAATCGAAACCATGGCGATAGATGATTACAGATGCTGGACCAGCTCTTAACGTTGTCATCAAGACATCTATACAGCTACCTATCTTGGATACCTTGGTAGTTTTCAGCATTTCCTGTGGAATGGTATCAAATTTGGGATTGAGTACTTTATCTCTGACGTTAAGGGTTCTGGAGAATAGAGAAATGTAAAAGGTAAAAAAGAAAGCAAATGCTATATAGTAAGTGTTATCTTGGTTATCGCTGCCTTGGTTAAATAATTCTACAAGGATTTGATCCATAATATACCCCATGCTGACAGATCGGTATATGGCATTGCTTAAAGTCTGGATTAATACTTCTAGTGATTTAGCTGGGGTCTTTAGGGTATTAATAAAAATAGATTCCTGGCAATTTAAAAATTTATGAATAAACTCTTTAGCGTGCCTATTAATAGGGGTCCTCATAAGTAGATTATAGTAAACTACGCCCAACATAGTAACTGGAACTCCATAACCCCATTTTAACCAACCTTGAGAAGTTAGATAAGCAATAGAAACCGCATCAGCTGCTGCTCCTATCACATAGGTCGGTTGTGCTACAATCTGGTTAAATACAGCTAGAGATGATGAGGTTATTTTATCGCACAGGTTGTCTCCTTCTATATCTCCAATAAAACCAGCTATCTTTGACCCAGCCATAGCCTCCGCTTCTTCTACCGGATTTATGATTAGCAGTTCTGCTATTAGATTAAACGATACCATTCCGCCGAAGGCGATTAAAAAGGATGTTTGAAGAGTTTCTGAGCTTTCATCAAATTCGTCCATTGTATATAAAAGTGCAGATTTCATAGCATTATAGAGAAATACTATGAAAATTGAGTCTAATGCCAGAGCGCTTAACGTCATCAGTTTTAATAATGTCCTTTTATATTTCGGTGGTCTGGTGTTTCTTGGAGGTTGAGGATCTTCTCTACCGGCCTCCTCTGGTGCCCCATCTTCAGGGTCGTTAATTGGGGTATATAAAGAACGATCAGGCCGTGTTTGGCTCTGCCCAGTAATCCAGTTATAGAGATAACTGCCAGCGGCAGATATATATTTCCACATAATTGTATAACCTTATCAAATGAGTCTTTTAATATAAAATATAGGGTAATAAATATTTCGGTATTGAGATTTTTATCCAGATTGGTACTGAATTAACTAAAATGGATTTTGTCTATAATGTCTTAAAATCTTGTAAGATATTATAGCATATGTAACTACGATTCATAAAGGTCATAGCCGCCTCTTTCTTGGTGATTGAAGTTAACGGTTTCTTTGAGAGTGTAAATTACACCTAGTTTAATAGGGGTTTTGCGGCACAACCTCCAAATTTGCTTAATCTGACGAAGGTAATTAAGTCACGAGATGAATTTTGCTATTAACTTTGATAGCTTTCCAGCCTTTGTTTACCGTAGATGTGCTAAAAAAGACATAAAAAGATGTAATAACCTTATGGTTAATAAAACGACCCTTTTGTTAACCAACAATAATAACGATTAGGATCAAAACAAAAACCATGTAAAACCCCTTTGCAATCGCGTTAATTTGTCTTTTCAAGATTAAATTGAGCAAATTTGGAGGTTGTGCCGCAAAACCCCTAATAGGTGCTAGAATCCATATTGTGAGCATATTGTACTAATTTCTGTGAGACTAATGCATTTAGGCTCAATCCAGCCCTAGCGGCTTCTGTTGCTAAAGATTTATGCAGTCTTTTATCGATACGAACATTAAAATGCCCGCTGTATTCTTTTTGTGCAGGAGAGACAGGAATAGGCTGGTTATGTTTGCGGTAACTTTCTTTCACACCTTCCCATGCCATTTTTAGCTCACTTAGGGCCTCTTCTGCCGTATCTCCAAAAGCAGAGATATTAGGTAGCTCAGCGAAATGAGCCACCCATTCATTTTCTTCATCTAAAAAGATGTTTACTGAAAACCCGTCAAATTCTTTATAGTTCATCTTGTTCTACCTCACAACAATATTGAGCAAGAAATTGTTTCACCTGATATCCTTTGGCTTTGCCTTTACGATTTTGTATTGAGAGCCTATACCCAGTTGTTGAGTACCAAATCTGATGACTACCGGTTTGGTGATCTTGGACCCAATCACAAGAGTCCATCAAAGTTTGTAAGTCGTTAAAGCTTAATCCGCTTGGATTGTTCAGTGCTTTCTTCAACAGCTTCTCTTTTCTGCTCATTGTGTAACTATATATGGTTACAAAAGGCATGTCAATAGGCCGATAAGATTAGTTCGCCCTCCGCCCGCAAAGACGCACTTTTCTGGAAATAACCCGCCCTGCCCGTTTCTTCTACACTATCTGTAGGGCACTACAGGCGAGGGGTTTGCGGTAATTTGTAATCGTTGGATCTTTTCACATAAAGCGAATACAATTCGTTTATATTATATAACCACGAATCAGGAGCAATCATGGCATATCAATATGTAAGAGAACCATTAAGAGCAGAAGAAGCAGATAGGCTTTGTCAGTCCTGTGACGATATGCAAGAGAAGCTAGTTATTTGGGTGCTGCTCGATACTGGTTTACGGGTCTCTGAGTTATGCAGTCTAACACCACAGCAGATTTTAT
>JAGLXC010000086.1 GCA_023133095.1 Gammaproteobacteria bacterium
AACTCTATCAAACAACTTTTTATCAAAAAATCAAATATGTTAGCATAATTGTGCTATACTATATTATATTGATTATCCAAAATAGAGAGTTAAAAAATGCCTATTTCTAGCACTGATCAAGAAATACTAGAATCAATTTTACATGATATCGCTACTCTTATTAAAATTTATAAACAACCGGTTTCTATAACACAGTCTTATGCTTGCCTATTCTTTCTGAAAAGAATATTTGGTAAGTTAGGGAATACTACCACTGAAAAAAGCAGCATATCTACTGCATTACGAGAATGCCATCCCAATTTTATTTGGCATAGATATAAAACTGTCAATGCCTATAGGTTACGAAACTATCTTTTACATTACTACTTTTTGTTCCATAGGCGAGAAAATGATATCTGTTCGTTTTGCCAGCATTATATAAAGCCATTACAAAAAGCAATAATTGCCCTTATAGCAGAAGAAAATAATGTCTTAATGCCTGATGATGTAAGACCAATGAGGCAGCAGTTGTTGCGAGATTATCAAAGGACGTCTGCAATAGATAGATCCGTAGAGGAATATATCTCAGATCTACATCTATATGCTTTTACTTTCATAGCTATATTTAAAGAAATAGATACAGATCCTAATGCATACTACGCTTGTCTAAATTGTGTAGAGGTAATGGGTGATATTTTTCATAAATTGCAGCATAAAGGCATAAAAAAAGAACAAGACTTATCAACTGGGCGTTCAAAATACACTCAAGTTAGCGATAAATTTGAGAAGCTACTTAATAGTATGAAGGGAGAAGGTATTCAAGTAGATACTTTTTTAAATTTTAGAAATCGATCTTCTCATTATTTCGCTATATTTAATAAGCAAGAAATTAAGGCATTAATGCCGACAATGTTAGTGCTTAACGACCAGGACAGCATAGCAAGATATAAACGGTTATATCTTGAAACAACTGCAACAACATCACAAGAAGCAAGAACAGGAACGCCACCAGCGATTGCAGCTGCAGCAACCAGTGGCAGTGAATTTCGTTTTATCCCGAGACAGCTACGAAATAAAGGCTCCTCCAAACCACCGCCAAGTAAACGAGGCAGAGGCGTATCTGCCACAACAGAAAGAGAAAGAGGTAGTGATACCCCTCAAATATCTTATGCAAGCCTAGTCCACGAATTACATAGAAGATATGAAGCAATCGAAGCACAAGTTAGGCCAGAAATAGAAAGTGCCGTACGCTTGCGTCTTAGAGAAGAATTGAGCCAATTAGCTACTGATCACCAAGTCTTATTTGATAAGGCGGAACGAATCCCAACCACAGAACAAAATGAGAGCGTATTTGCATTATTGAATAGTTTGACAGAACGAATTGCCGAGCTACAGCAGCGATTAGCATCAGATACTGCTGAAGACGTAGATCATTCAAATGGAGTAAATGATACACTACCGAGTGTCACGCCATAATGTTATGGTGTATAATATATTAAGAGGTATAATATTATGGGTATATCATTAAATAAATTAATAAAAAATAAAGACGCTGTTATTGAATTAGCAACACAATATGGCATTGATGAGTTAAAATATGCCCCTATTGTTTTCCCTAGTGAGGCGGAGCTAGGGGTTGTCAACTTACTAGCTACTAAAAGACAACCAGTAAAACAGAAAGATTTACTGATTATAGATTTTCAGCATGCTTTAAAAGAACGATTTGAAATTGATGCTAATGTATTTACTCCAGAAGGCATACAAGAAAGTATAGCGAGAGAATCTCTTCATACTCCAGACACAAATTTAATGCAAACAAAATATCAACCAATAATCACTAATGCTTTCCCTTTAATAGATATTACTCCACAAAATTCAGCTGTAACGGTTATAGAAACTAAATCACATTATGTATCTGAGCTTGTAACTAAATATCGCGAACATAAACGATTAAGAACAACTGAACCATCTGCAAATAAAGGACCAACTGTATATCAATCTCAACAAGTAGAGATAACATCACAGATATCTGCTCTCTTACTCGCTCTTCCAGAAGAACAAAGAATACCTAGCTTATTAATAATACTATCTCGTGTTGATTGTCCTATTAGTAAGCTACAATCATTCGTATCACCGACACAGCAAGCCACAACTACGACTGGTATAAATATTGGTAAGTCATAACAATGTCGCATTAAATTTATTGAAATTCCATGTAGTACGTTAGTTAATAGATTATCGCTTTTAGATAAAAAGTAATACCATCAAATACGGATCATTATTACCATTTGCTGACATATTCTTCAACTACATGCGCATCGGTAAAATTCAGATAGATTGCAGTTGTAGTAAGTCTATCGTGACCAAGAATTTTCTGCACTGCTGCTAACGAAATACCTTTTTGCAAAGCTAGCGTTGCAAAGGTATGTCTTAGAATATGCGGGGTTACGGACTGCGTTAATTGTGCTTTGTTGGCAACGCTTTTTACGATCTTCTGTACCTGCCTTATGCCTACGGGCCACTTGTTATTAATGGCAAAATAGTGCTCTAGTAAAGTCTTAACCCGTTCAGACATAGGTACCACTCGTTTTTTTGACTTCTTCCCATAGGGGCCACCTTTACCGGTAATGCGCATCGCTTTTTGCTGCCATAAAATCTGCTGTGGTGTTAGACT
>JAGLXC010000087.1 GCA_023133095.1 Gammaproteobacteria bacterium
ACTCTATTGTCAATCATAAACTGTCTTAGTTTAGATGGATCCATTCTGATGTTATCAGCAAGCATTACTAAAGTAGCCAAATTTAGCAAACAAATAAAAATTTCAAAAATAGACCCATCAAAATAGATATTAGCAAATTGTAAAATCCGCTCGTCTCTTTCACTACTTAAAAATCGTTCCGCATGATCTTCAGCTAAATTTATAACACCAGCGTGACCAACCATTACACCTTTAGGTTTACCGGTTGTTCCAGATGTATAAATCACATATGCCACACTAGAAGGAGATACAGCAATAGATGGATTCAGGTCTAACATTTTATCTATATCTTGCTTTTTCTCATCAATATCAATGCATCCTCCTTTTTCATAGCCAGCAAAACTCACGCTGGTTCCATTAGTTAACACTATTGCAGCTTTACAGTCCTTTAATATATCTCCTAATCTCTCTTTTGGGGTATTTGGAGTATTTGGATCAAAATCTAATGGTACATAAGCTCCACCAGCTTTTAGAATGGCTAATACAGCAACTATTAATTTCGGCGAACGCCCCATATAAAGAGCCACTAATGCTCCAGGATGCATCTCTTTCTGAGCTAGTAAAAAATGGGCTAATCGATTAGCTTCTCTATTAAGTCTTTCGTAACTATATTCTACTCCTTCAAATACTACTGCTATCTTACCTGGATTGCGTTTCACCTGCTCTTCAAATATTTGTTGGATAGTTTTATCTTGTTGATACTCTCTTTCGGTTTGATTCCATTCAATTAATTGACGGCATTCTTCTTTAGCTAATAACTGGAGTCTGCTTATATGACCGCTTGGGTTAGCAACAATAGATTCTAATAGCTGTGCAAAATTTCTTGACATCCTGAATATTGTATCTTCATTAAAAAGATCACAATTATATTCTATTTCACAATGTAGCGTTTTATCTCTTTGAGTCAGCATAAAAGCCAAATCAAACATACCGCCCGGATTATGAAATTCTGCGTTTTCCTCAACAGATAATCCTTCCAGCTTAAAGCTAGTTAATTCGCTATATCTTGTGTCGTGCAAAACAAATACGGTTTGAAATAGAGGCTGATATGATGGATCTCTAGGTATAGATAAAGAATCTACCACCATTTCATAAGGCACCTCTGAATTAGCCAGGACTTTAGAAACCTTTTCTTCAACTTGCTGTAACAATTCTACAAAACCAACGTTAGGATCTATTTTAACCCTATTCACTACGGTATTGACAAAAAATCCAATTAGATCTTTAAATCTATCTTCATTTCTATTGGCAGTAGCACCTCCAACAACAAGATCTTGATCCCCAGTATACCGATATAACAAAATATAATACGCAGCTAATAAAACTCTATATAAAGATCTGGTTTTGCTATGAGACAAAACAATATCGTTTATCAGCCCTGTCAACACTGTAGGAATAGTAAAAACATATTTTCTCTTCTGGAAATCAATCTGAGTTTTAGTCCTTGCTCTATCTGTTGGCAAATTGATACATAAAGGAGCACTAGCTAAATACCCTCTCCAAAAATCTAATTGTTTACTATAAGCATTTGCTACTGATTTTCGTTTTTGTTCTATAGCAAAATCCCGGTATTGTGATGATAATTTAGGTAAACTAACTGGCAAACCACACATATAAGCATTATACAAATTACTCAATTCATCCATAAAATTTCTGGTTGATAATCCATCAAAAATAGCATGATGTGTAACTACTACTAAACTATATTTAGCCTTACTGTGCTCTATAAGAGCCACTCTAAACAATGGAGCTATAGAAAAATCAAATGGCTCTTGAATTATCCTCTCAATATCAGCATACTCTCCTCGCTTTAAATTAAAGGTTATATGTGGTAATACAATCTGTATTAATTCTGATTCTATCATCCTAAAGCAGGTGCGTAATATTTCATGCCGTTGAATAATAGTTGCAAGTGCGCTTCCTAATACAAACTCATCTAATCTGCCTTCTAATTCAAAAACTTTAGTAACATGATAAACATGTTTTACATTCAGTGCATCATTTAAAAAGTAAAATGTCTTTTGTCCAAAAGAAGCTGGGATATTGTCATCAGCAACCTCTTTTCCTGGCTGAGCATCAGCTAAAGAAAGCCCTGCCTGTTCACTTGATAACTCTGATAAATAAGCAGTTAAAGCATCAAGATTAGGGTAATCAAATAATAGAGATGGTGAAAAAGTTCCACCTAATTCGGCTTGTAACTTATTTTTAAACTCCATTGCCATTAACGAATCAACCCCTAACTCCATAAAATTGCGATCTTTCTCTATAATTGTGTTTGCTGGGACCCCCAATATCTGCTTTAGTTGCTCTTCTAAATATTTTTGGATTATCTTTGGATAAGCGCTTGCATCTGCTTGTAGTAGTGTGTCAGTTAAACTAGCATGGCTATTTTCACTACTCAGCATGGGCTTAGGCTCTACAGTTGTTTCTATTTCCATTACTATATTTCTTAGCCAAGGATCCTCCTGCTGACAACTTTGTTCATAAACCTTCCAATCTATTGGACTAATCACCACCTGTTGCTGCCCACTAGATTTTAATACCCTAGCCAAAGCCCTGATTCCTTGCTCTGGTGAAATCATCCCTAATCCCATATAATGCTTATCAGCACCTTTTTTTGCTGCAGCCCCAATTTCTGACCAAATCCCCCAGTTAATACTTAAGCCAGGTAATCCTTGATTGTGGCGATAATGGGCTAGTGCGTCCAAATAAGCATTAGCTGCTGCATGATTACTTTGTCCTCCTGGGCCAAATAGAGCAGCTATAGAAGAAAACATGATAAAACAATCAAGCTGATATTTTCTGGTTAAAACATGGAGATTCCAGGCCCCATATACCTTGGCCCCAAATACTTGCTGATATTTCTCCCAACTTTGATTTAATAATGTAGCATCTGCTAATACTCCAGCTGCATGGATAACACCCTTTAAGGAAGGAGAAGTGTGTTCTAAATCGGTTAATGCGCTTTGTAACTCATCTTTGTTAGCCACATCTACTTGGAGTACAATTATTTTTGCTCCTGCAGTTTCCATCACTCTAATACGTTCTTGAATACTTGCTGATGGTTGGCTACGACTTAAGAGCGCAATATGTTTTACACCTTGCTTTATTAACCAATCTGTTACCTCTAAACCTAAACCACCTAATCCTCCTGTAATTAAATATGTTCCTACTTGAAAGTCTATGCTGGAACCAGCAGAAGTTATTTTAGCTCTCTCTAATCTGGTAACATATTTAGCTTGATTTCTGATTGCTATTTGAGCTTCTCTATCCTGCAGCCATAACTCTCGTAATAAACTGCTTGCTACTATCTCCTGATTACGTTCACTTGGATCTAAATCAATACAGCTACACCGCAACTCAGAATATTCTCGTGCTATAGTTTTGCTCATGCCCCACAGAGTTGCTTGCATGGGATTTGTTGTTGCTTGTTGGTTAATTACATGACATCCTTTAGTGATTACCCATAATGGTGGCTTTATATTTGCAGTCAAACAACGCTGTAACAAGTGCAGTAAACCGCCGCAGGCTCTTTGCTGATATGTTGCTATTGCTGATAAATTTTCTTTGTGTTTTTCATTAAGCAAAATTTTCAATTCTGCTTGGTTACTCAACCCCCATAAATAAAGTATTCCTTTGACCTTTTTCTGCTGCGCCTTAATCTCTTGAAAAAGCCTCGCAAAATCTTCTTTTTGACCTGGATTGATTTCATAGGTTGCTGCATCAATCTGTTGATATGTTGTACCTGTATTTATTTTTAAACTCACTTCTCCTACTTGCTGCAGTTGCTGGTATAGATCCTCACCAAAATTGTCAGCATCTGTAAAAATTAACCAGCAAGGCTTATTATCTATTTTAATATTAACTGGATTATAGATATAAAGCGGCTTGGTAGAATCTGCCCTGGCTATAATTACACCTTGCTGACTAGTTGTATTAGACTTGTCATCTTCTGCGGCTAATACATAAGTCTCTGCAAAATTTGCCTGTTCTAATAATTGCCGCCACTTTTTTCCTGACAACAGTGGATTACCACATCTCTCATTATCAGCAAAACGCCACCAACCATCTAATAGCCCAAAAGTTAAATCTAACCAACGGGCTGGCTTTATTCCCTCTAAAAGAACCAACATACCGTTAGGTGCCAATAAATGCCGGGTATTGCGTAAAGTTTGGTTAATATCTACGGTTGCATGTAATACATTAGCTGCTAATATAATGTCATATTGATGGGGTGCGAATCCTTGATTTTTTGGATCCTCTTCTATGTTTAATATTTGATAATCTATAGTGCCAAAATCAGAAAACTTACGCTTGGCTGCAGGGAAAAAGCCAGCTGATATATCTGTATATGTATATTCAACTTTTATTCCAAGTTCACCCAGCACAGATAACACATGCACTGTTGTACCACCAGTACCTGCCCCTATTTCTAGAATCTTTACTATTTTAGTAGAATTCACCTGTCTTAATGCAGCACTAAATACCTCTTGTACTAAATTATTAAATATTTTTGCAAAAGGAGACTCTTGATATAACCTGCCAGCATTTATTTCTGCGCCCACACTGTGTTCTTCTGGAAATAGTAATGGCAATGGATCCTCCGCACCTTGCATAACAGCAGCCAAACGTTCTCCACAACGTGATAACAGGCCGATTTCGATTTTACTATCAGGGTGATCAATCGCTAATTGCTGCAATAAAACAGCTATATTATCCTGCAATAACTCTAATGCTTGTGGTGTTCTTTCTACGCTCCAACTAGAATCTAACTCTTTTAAAGCCCCTTCTGCTACTAATATGTTAAAACATTGTAAAAGTAGTTTTTGATGTTTTGACTGAACTGCACCTAGTTGTTGCATTTCTGTACTTGTTATCTCTTGTCCAGGCTGTGGCTGCCAACCAAATTTATAAAATGCCTGAAGAATATAGTAGTAACTTAATTTGTCCAGGATTAGTAGTAACCGCGGCTCTTTTGTTAAAACATCTCCTGCGGATGCCAATTTAGCCTGCAAATTTTCTACTAAGTGAGTCATCATAGGTAGATAATTAGCCATAGGATTTGAGCTCAGCAAACCTGTTTCTACCCTATTCCAACTCTCTTTGTAAAACCAATCCTGCAATTTATCTTCGCTTACGTGCCTCCTATCCAAAACAGGAGACCAATATCTTTGCCTTTGAAATGGATAAGTTGGTAGCATTAGTTTTTGACGCGAATATGGAGAATCAAAACCTTTCCAATCTACTTTTGCGCCCTTAGCATAAAGGTGACTTAAGCTAGATAAGATTACCAGCCATTCAGGATGATTTTTATGCAAGCTTGGTAACCAGTGTAGTCTATAGTCACTTATACATCCCCGACCTAACACTGACAAAACAGGGTCGGGGCCTATTTCCAAATAGGCATTACAACCTAGGCTATTTAGGCTCTGAATACCACCCATAAAATTAACTGGCGCCAGAATGTGTCGTTGCCAATATTCGGCATTAATTTCAGCTAACACTGCTCCAGTTACGTTAGAGATAAAACCACATGTAGATTTATTATAAGTTATGCTTTTGGCTATCTGACCAAACTCTTCTAACATTGGCCGCATCAAAAATGAATGAAATGCATGCGATACATTTAAAAATTCATGCTTAATTCCTTCTGTTGTAAGCGCATAAGAAAATTCTTTTAATCTAGCTAATTCACCCGAAATCACTATTTGCTCAGGACTATTTATTGCAGCTATGCTAATTTTCAACCCCTGAATTAGTTTCTGCACTTGCTCCAGGCTAGCTGTAACCACCAACATTCCACCACCCTCTGGTAAACGCTGCATTAAGTTGGCTCTAGTAGCTATAAGTTTTATTCCATCTTCTAAACTTAAAATCCCGGCTATGGTTGCGGCAACATACTCTCCTACGCTATGGCCCATCACATAATCTGGCTCTATACCCCAGCTTTGCCACAATTTAGCTAAGGAATATTCCAGTGCAAATAGTGCTAGCTGGGTATATTTAGTTTGATTTAATTGCTCTTGATGCTTTGGATTAAATAGCAATTCTAACAAAGGAATATCCAGGTGCGGTGAGGGTAAACAGTCTGCACATTGCTCTAAAGTTTTTCGGAAAAATGGTTGGGTTTCATATAATTCTCTACCCATATTGAAATATTGCGAGGCCTGACCTGTAAACAAAAATGCTATTTTTGGTTTGCCTCCTACAACATTCTTTACATAGACATGATCTCTTAGTTTTGCATGCAATTCATTAGCATCTATTGCTACCACTGCTAAACGATGCTTAAAATGGGCTCTGCCTGTATTCGCTGTATAGGCTATATCAGCTAAATCAGCAGTTGGATTTGCAGCTAAATATTTTTGATAAAATTGAACCTGCGCTGCTAAAGCTGCTTCAGTTTTTGCTGATAGCGTTAATAGATGGCAAGGCCGCTCTAGCTGTACTTCTGATAACTCTGGACTTACTCGAGCTGGCGCCTCTTCAATTATTATATGAGCATTGGTTCCAGTAAAGCCAAAAGAGCTGACTCCCGCATAACGTTTGCGTTCTTCATTACGCTGCCACGGCATATTTTGAGTTGGAAATTGTAAGGTAGTATTGATCAACGGATTCAGCTCAGTTAAATGCAGATTTCTCGGGATCTGCCCATTAGCTAATGCCAGGATAACTTTAAACAGTCCGCCCATCCCAGCTGCGGCTTCCATATGGCCAATTTGAGTTTTTGCCGAACCAACTGGAATAGATAAGCCTTCAAATACCTGGCTCAAAGCCCCTACCTCTATAGGATCACCAAGTTTAGTTCCGGTTCCATGCGCCTCGATATAACCGATATCTTTTGGCGCTAAATCTGCTACTTGCAAAGCAGCTCTGATAACCTTTTCTTGCGCATCAGGATTGGGCACTGTTAAACCATTGGTTGCACCATCTTGATTAGTAGCAATTCCTTTAATTATTGCTAATACAGCTTCATCTGTTACCTCTGCATGCCGCTTGAAAACTAGAACTCCACAGCCCTCACTCCTAGTATAACCATCTGCATTTGCAGCAAAAGTTTTACATTTACCATCAACTGCTAACATATTTGCTTTAGAAAAGCTGATACTTGCAGCAGACGCTAAGATAAGATTAACTCCTGCAACAATAGCCATATCTATTTTGCCAGTCTGTAAATAGTTTGCAGCTGCATCAACCGCAACTAGAGATGAAGAGCATGCTGTGTCTATTACTAGTGCTGGACCAGATAACCCTAAAAAATTTGCTACTCGTCCTGCGGCAGCACTTAGAGCATTCCCTGAACCAACATAGGCACTAACCTCATCTTCAGTTAAATATTTCTGTAACAATTGGCCATAATCAGCGGTAGAAATCCCCACAAAAACGCCAGTACGGCTACCATTTAAACTTGTAGGATCAATATTGGCTCGCTCTAATGCTTCCCAAACCAGTTCTAGCAATATTCTATGTTGGGGATCTAAAACTTCAGCCTCTTTTGGACTAACTCCAAAAAATCCAGCATCAAATTGATCTATGTCATTCAGAAAACCGCCATATTTACTGCTAATCTTCCCTGCTAATGCACTGCTATCCCAACTACGCGCGGGAACTTCAGTAATACCATCGCAACCGTTACTTAATAGATCCCAATATTTTTCTGGGGTATTAGATCCTCCAGGAAAACGACAACTAATACCTAATACGGCTAATGGAGTAAAAGTAGAGCTAGCTGCAAAAACTGGTACTGACTGCAATGCTTGCGGTTTTCGTGCTATGTCCTGTCTTTGCGCTGCAAGATGAGCTGCTAATTTATTAATGGTTGGATGCTCCCAAAATATTGTGGGACTAAGAGTTAGCCCCAGCCATTGGTTTAGCTGCTGAACAAGAGGCGCGATTTGCGGAGATGTTAAGCCTAATGCTCCAAATTCTGTATCACTAATATCTGCATCTGCCTCATATATTTGCTGCAGTAATTCTATTAATGCTGCAGCTATGGCCTCTTTACTATATGCCTCAATCTGAAGATCTTTTATGACTGGTGGCTCTTTAATGGAGATATAATGTGGTTTTAATTCATCATTTAAATACGCATCACGCGCTGCTCGCCGCATTATTTTACCACTGGTAGTTTTTTGTAAAATTCTTGGCAGAACTAATAAAATAGCATAAATATGAATGCCAATTCTACTGCTGGCAGCAGCACGACATTCTGCAAAAACCTTATCTGCTTTAGCCGCATCTGGTGTACTACGCGTCTCTATGACAACCACAACCTGTTCTTGATCATTTTGCTCTATAGAAAAAGCAGCACAACAACCTTTGCGGATAATAGGGTCTGTTTGTTCAGCAACCTCCTCTATATCTTGTGGATAATAATTGCGACCATTAACGATAATTAGATCTTTAATACGTCCTGAGATATATAGCTCACCATCTCTTAAAAAACCTAAATCACCAGTACGTAAAAATGGCCCTGCTCCATTAGCTAAATAAGCTCTAAAAGTTGCTTCTGTCTCTTCTGGCTTGTTCCAATAACCTTGAGCTACACTTTTACTAGCAGTCCAGACTTCACCAATCTCACCTTCTGATTTTAATTCTCTTGTATCTGGATCAACAATTTCCACCTTTACTGTTTGATCTATGTGGCCGCTGCTAACATGCTTATGTTGATCTATCTGCACACCCTGCCCTTGCATTGCACCTGAAACCATAAGTGTTGCTTCGGCTAAACCATAGCATGGATAAAAAAATTTCGGATTAAAACCACATTCAGCGAATACATCACTAAATTTTTCTAAGGTTGCAGCACGAATGGGCTCAGCCCCTGAAAATGCAACTTGCCAACTGCTAAGATTTAACTTGGCTCTCTCCTCTGGTTTTATCTTTGCAACACATAGTTCATAAGCAAAATTAGGACCGCCGCTTACTGTTGCATGATGATCTGAGATGGATTTTAACCATAAAAACGGCTTTTTCAAAAAGCTAAAAGGCGAAAGCAATACACATGGATATCTGCTATAAACTGCCTGTAAAATACCACCAATTAAACCCATATCGTGATATGGCGGCAGCCAGAATACACCATGCGATTTGTCGCTTAACCGCATTCCTTTCTGCGTCAAATATAAATTATGGAGTAAATTTCCATGGCTTACCATGACGCCTTTAGGTTGCCCTGTAGACCCAGAGGTATACTGTAAAAATGCTAAGGTGTTTTCATCTATTGCTGGCCGCTGCCATTTTTTAGCAAAATCTGTCGATAGCTTATCTGTAGTAACCCAGGGTAATTTATCAAATTCAAAATCACCTACAGTTTTTGCTTGCTTTAAGGCACCAAATGCAAGCACACCAGGAACCCAGCGACCCCATGAAGCACCACGGAGTTTGCTAACTATCTCCGTAGTTGCCAAACAGACTGCTGGTGTAGCATCTTGTATCAGTAGTTGTAATTTTTCTGAAGTCCCTTTGTCTAAGGGAGGAATAACAGGAACAGCAACCATGCCGGCATATAGACAACCAAAATAAGCAGCAATAAAAGCTAACCCTGGTTGGTAAACCATTAAAACACGATCGCCTGGTTTAGCCTTAGTTTGCAGCATTGCTGCTATAGCATTAGCACGAATGGCTAGATCATGATAAGATCGCGTTGCTT
>JAGLXC010000088.1 GCA_023133095.1 Gammaproteobacteria bacterium
CTTTGGTCGTTTGTCTTTGGTCTTTCGACGAACGACTAAAGACAAACGACGAAAGACCTCTTTACCCCTTAAAGCCTGTTGCCAGTGCATAAACCTCACGACTTCTCGCTCTGGAAGCCTTTGGTTTACGCATAACCACTCTGGAAAAACTGGCTTTTAATTCTTTATTGTAGACTTCGAAACCTTCTCCCTGAAAAAGTTTCACTAAAAATCCGCCGCCGGGCTTTAATATCTGCCGCGCAAAATCCAGCGCCAGGTCACATAAATAATACGCCCTGGGCATATCGACAGAACCCATTCCGGTAATATTGGGGGCCATATCAGAAATTACAAGATCTACTGAATGTCCAGGTACCTTCTCCAGCAGTGCAGTCAACACAGCCTCATCAGTAAAATCGCCCTGAATAAACTCTACACCAGCAATAGGCTCCATAGGCAAAATATCTAAAGCGACCAAACGGCCACTGCTGCCTACCAATTTTGCTGCAACCTCAGACCAACCGCCAGGAGCCGCGCCCAAATCAACCACAGTCATGCCAGATTTTATTAGCTTATCTTTGTCCTGAATCTCCAATAATTTATAGGCTGCACGCGAGCGATAGCCATTTTGCCTTGCAAGTTTGACATAATTATCAGTAAAATGTTCTTTGAGCCAGCGTTTGCTGCTTTTAGTTCGTGCCATAACTTTAAATTATAGAGCAAAATTTAGAAATGAGAAATTATATCTTGATAACGTTAGGTATCTGTATGCTGACAACAGCAATGGCCGCCCCTAAGCCAGGGACACATTATCAGGGCCCAGGGATATTAATTACCCCTCCAAAGCAAAATATTCAAGATTGCAGCCTAATTACCGGCACTTGGAAGGGCTATGTCGTTGATCAAAACAAGTTGTTCGCAGACGGCGGTCCCTGGCCAATAAAAGTAACTCTCTTAAATCATCCTGTAGCCAATCAGAGCATAAACCAGGTAATTGGCAAAATTGACGCTGGCAATACTCCAGTCAACAAGCAGCTATCGCAAAAAATTTGGGGCGAATGCAGGCAAGGCAAATTACAAAAACTATTGTTGGATAGTCAAAATGGTTGTGGCGCTGATTTCATCCCTAAGACAGGTGCTTTACTCAGCGGCAATATTTTATTACTCTATCTCAACTGGGAAAGTCCAATGATAGGAACCAACTTTATGTTAGTATTAAAACGAATTAATAGCATCTATTCATATCCTGTGCCACAGCAGCAAATAGCCTTTGTACGAAAAAAAATGGCCTCTTGTCGGTAAAATTATTATGAGCAAATACACCTTGTTTATCTCAGATCTGCATTTAGATGCATCGCAACCTGAAAAGGCAGAGCTACTATTTAATCTGCTTACAACTACTGCTTTAAAAGCTGATGCGCTTTATATTTTAGGTGATTTTTTTGAAGCCTGGATTGGTGATGATGACAACTCATCATTTAACAAAAAAATAGTAGCTGCACTAAAAACTTTCTCTGCTAACAAAATACCGCTCTACTTTATTCGTGGTAATCGTGATTTTTTAATTAGCAAAAAATTTGCAGCGCAAACTGATTGCACCATTCTCTCTGATCCTGCAAAAATAGATCTTTATGGTAAACCAACTCTACTTACTCACGGCGATCTACTCTGCACTAAAGATACAAAATATTTAGCCTACCGCAAACTAGCCCGCAATCAATTGACTAACAAACTCTTTCTGCTGTTACCATTAAAGCTACGTAAATATATCGCCAATAAACTCCGCAATAAGAGCATCAAAGCAAAAACCACAAAAACAACTATTACAAAAGACATTGATAAAAACACTGTAAATGAACTAATGCAACAATATCAAACCACCCAACTTATCCACGGCCATACTCATCTTCCTGGTATTAATGAAATAAAGACTAATGAAATAATTGGCAGACGTATAACTTTAGGTGCCTGGGATAAGGAGGCTAATGCTTTAATCTATTATGCAGACCATACGGTTAATCAACGTAGGTAATGCTAAACCTTTTGCCACAAAAAGCCAAACCTATTTGGATGATTTTAGTTGCGCCTAACTTTTTTGCTTCAGCTAAATAATTTTTAGCAGCAATTTGTTCTAATGCTTCAGCAGCCGTTTTATCCAGCAGTTCATTAAGCTGCTTTTCACTCATATCAGCTTTGGATTTTTTCACGCGTTTTAGTTCCAAAATTACAGTGGGCTTGGTTAGATCATGAGAAAAAATCAAATAATCATATCTACCATAACCGCTCTCCCGATTAGAGGTTATTTTATAGTTTTTGTTGTTATAAAGGCTTGCAGTTAAACCAATTAATAAACCATGAAAAAAAGCTTCTGGATCATTACCAAAATCATGATAGCTTATTGTTTGTTCCATGAAAAGGGCTAAGTGATCAGCAAATCTGTCAATATCTCCAGCTAATAAAGTGCTTAATATCTCATTATACAGTTCATCATCTTGTTCATCTGTTAACCAATTTTTGATAATCCTTCGATATAGACTTCTTACTTCATGGTTCGGAATATCTAAAGTTACTTTCAGCTCATCATCTATCATCTCTTTTTTTAGCACGTTTAAATAGCCAGACAATAATAATAGACTCCAAATAGCCATTTCACTTCTATAACCCAAATCACCAAACACCATGTCTTCATTGATATCACATTCAATTGGTTTGCCAGCTAATAGATCCTCTAGTTTTGTTTTAAACCTATCGCTTGACTTAATAATTAAATCTCTAATCAGTTTGTTATCACTGGTGTTTATCCAATATGGCTTAGCTGTACCTTCATCAAAATAATTAGCAATAGACCAAGGATTGTATACTGTCGTACCACCAAAAACATAACCATTATACCAATTTCTAACTTCATCTATTTTGTGCTCTAATTTTGCCTGCACTAGTAAATTTTGCATTTCTGATTCAGTAAAACCAAAATATTCTGCATACTTGGAATTAAGTATGCTATATACTTTTAAATTGTTTAAACCAGAAAACAAGCTCTCTTTAGCAACGCGTAATATTCCTGTTAGTACGGCTCGTTCTAAATATGGGTTGGTTTTCAACACTGCCCCAAACATGCTACGCATAAGACTAATCATCTCTTCATAATAACCATGCACATAAGCTGATTGAATTGGCGTGTCATATTCGTCTATGAGCAGCCAGGGCTTTACACCATAATGTTTATACAAATAATTACTTAAATTTTTCAGGGCTATTTCTAACTTTGATTGTTCTGCTTTACCCTCCAAAATCATGGTAAATAATTCTTTGTCGTTATCATTTAAAGCAGGACTTCCCAATAAATAATGATGCTCCTGATAAACCTCTGTGATTAGCATTTGCAATTTAGCATAAGCATGCTTAAAGCCATGATCCTTTATATCTTTAAAGCTAACAAAAATAACCGGGTATTTACCCTGGTGAAGCATATATTCGGCACCAGCTTGAGCTATTTTTAAATTATCGAACAACCCGGCGGTTTTTTCACCATACGCAATATCCGCAAAAAAATAGTGTAACATGGATAAGTTTAGAGTTTTGCCGAAGCGGCGCGGACGGGTGATTAAAATAATTTCTGCAATT
This sequence comes from Gammaproteobacteria bacterium, assembly GCA_023133095.1. GTDB lineage: Bacteria > Pseudomonadota > Gammaproteobacteria > UBA9339 > UBA9339 > JAGLXC01. Next base: position 3,604 of record JAGLXC010000088.1, read on the forward strand.
TTATCATCCAGTAACTCTTTGATAAAAAGGGTCTTATCTACAATATTTAACTTGTTTTTTACGACTTTCCCAAAATTATCATAGCCTATTGGTAGTTTTAACGTAGACATAGAGCAGCACCTTTAAATTTATAATAGATACGAATTGTACCACGTTCGCTAAACTATAAACATTCCTGTTTCTTATTTATACTGATATGGCTATACTAAAATTGCAGCTACGGCCTGCTCTATATCGCTAACGCCACCAACCCCTTGAACTCGTGCAAAGACAGGTGCATCGCCGGAACCGTCTGCTGCTAAGGTTTGATAAAACTCAATTAAAGGTTCAGTCTGCTCGTGATATACTTTCAGTCTATTTCTAACTGTTGCCTCTTGATCATCTTCACGCTGTATTAACGGTTCGCCCGTAATATCATCAATACCAGCAACTTCAGGCGGGTGATAGAGCTCATGATAAACTCGGCCAGAGGCTAAATGCATTCTTCGACCAGTTAACCTTGCTACAATCTCATCATCATCAACTGCAATCTCAATAACATAATCAATCTTAATATCAGCTTCTAGTAGCGCTTCTGCTTGCGGAATGGTTCGTGGAAAACCATCTAATAAATAGCCATTTTTACAATCAGGCTCTTCAATACGCTCTTTAACTAAATCAATAATAATATCATCTGACACCAAATTACCAGCTGCCATAATCTTCTCTGCTGCTTTGCCCAATTCCGTACCTGCCTTTACTGCCGCTCGCAAGATATCTCCAGTTGAAATTTGAGGGATATTATGTTTTTTAGCAATAAGCTTTGCTTGCGTGCCTTTGCCTGCTCCAGGACTACCTAATAAAATTATCCGCATTTTTAACTCCTACCTGTAACGCCTAATGGAATAAATGACAGAGCAATCATCATCAAACCAATAAATAGGGTCATTATTACAGATCCCATAGTTACCTCAATAGGATTTTGACGATGCTTCCTATATTGCAAAAAACTACCTAAAATCAGCGCAACTCCAGTAACAATAAAAACTGCGCGCATAACTTTCCGAATATCTAATACATCACTAAACAGGCCACTAGCAATGTCACCATAACCCTGACCATAAGCAAAAACCGTTAACGGCATAAAATATACAGATAGCATCAACCATTTCATTTTCTTCATAGTAAAACATTCCCCTTTAATTATCACAGGGGACATTGTCGCTATTAGTTAAATGTTTTTCAACTTTTATATGGCCCGTCTTACTAATTATCACTGCTTCCGCATGATGTTTTTTGCCTTGAGGGCAATAATAGAAGCTACCCCACTGCCCTGTTGTGGCTCCCAAACCCGAAAAACCCACATAATTATCATCACCTAAGTTACTGTTCCATATTAATTTATCGCCTTTAGGTAACGCTGGAAATAGACGCAATATCTGCCCCTGAGAATCAACTGTCAATTGCCCATCACGCCATGCTCCACCACAAGTGCGCTGATCACTACTTTCACAAAATTTAACCACGCCATCCTGACTAATAGCTGCATTGCGGGTAAATTGCAGCGCTGTCACCAAATTATTTACCTCTGCTGCAGCACGATTTTCCATTACAAAAGCGTGCATATCAGGTACAGCAATAAGCATCAATATTGCTGCGACACTAATTGTTATTAGTAATTCAATTGTAGTAAATCCACGAATATTCATGCTGAAAAGAATAACATAATTGCCAGTTAGCAAACTATACCGTTATAATAGCGAAACTATGTTTATTAACTTAACTGAAAAATTAACCAATACCATTGGCGGCCTCAGCGGCCGTGGACGCTTAACTGAAGACAACATCAAAGAGACATTACGTGATATTCGGGTGGCTCTACTCGAAGCTGATGTTGCCTTACCCGTAATAAAACAGATAATTGACGAAATCAGCACTAAAGCCATTGGCCAGGAGGTGTTGCGTAGCTTAAAGCCAGGTGAAGCTTTAGTAAAAATCGTCAATGACGAGCTCATTAACATAATGGGCGTAAACCATGAAGAGCTAAATTTCAGCACTACGCCTCCGGCTGTAATCTTAATGGCAGGATTGCAGGGCTCAGGTAAAACTACCACTGTTGCCAAACTCGCGCATCGTATAAAAACCAAACAGCAAAAAAGTGTGTTACTTGCAAGCTGCGATATCTATCGCCCAGCTGCTATCGATCAATTAGAGACTTTAGCCAAACAAATCGAGGTAACATTTTTCCCCAGTGACTCAAGTCAAAATCCAGTAAATATTGCTAAAGCTGCGGTAGCTGAAGCCAAAAAACGCTTTATTGATGTGGTAATCATTGATACTGCAGGTAGACTCCATATTGATACGGAGATGATGACTGAAATCAGCAATATCCATAAAGCCATTAATCCTATTGAAACCCTGTTTGTGGTAGATAGCATGAC
>JAGLXC010000089.1 GCA_023133095.1 Gammaproteobacteria bacterium
AATACTGCAAAAGCCTTTCATGACACCTTACCTTTAACCGGCGTTGTGCTTACTAAAACTGATGGTGATGCTCGTGGCGGCGCAGCCTTGTCAGTACGGATGCTTACTGGCAAGCCAATTAAATTCATTGGTGTTGGTGAAAAAATTGAGGCCTTAGAACCTTTTCATCCAGATCGCATTGTTTCACGTATTCTGGGGATGGGTGATATTCTCTCGCTGGTAGAAGATGCAGAACAAAAAGTAGACCAAACCAAAGCCAAAAAACTGGCAACAAAGATCTCCAAAGGCAAAGGCTTTGATTTACAAGACTTCAAAGATCAACTGCAACAACTAACCAACATGGGCGGCATTAGCAGCCTATTAGGTAAATTGCCAGGCATGGGAGGCATGATTCCTAAAGCTGCTAAAGGCATGGTAGATGACAAAATGTTCAGCAAGATGGAGGCTATGATAAACTCCATGACCCCTAAAGAGCGTCACTTTCCGGCTCTAATAAAAGGCTCACGTAAACGTAGAATTGCAGCAGGCTCTGGCACTGAAGTGCAAGATGTCAACCGCCTCCTAAAACAATTCACCCAAATGCAAAAGATGATGAAGCGCTTTAAGGGCGGCAAAATGAACAAAATGATGCAAAATATGCAAGGCATGATGTAACGCTTCCCTATTTACCTATTTTCCAGTAAAATTAGCCTCTTTGAACTTTTAAGAGGTAATAAATCAAATGGTAGTTATTCGTCTTGCCCGTGGTGGTGTAAAAAAACGCCCTTTTTATCATATAGTTGTAACAAACAGTCGCAATACTCGCGATGGTCGCTTTATTGAACGCCTGGGATTTTATAACCCAGTTGCAGCTGGCGAAGAGATTCGCTTACAGCTTAATAATGAGCGCCTTGACTATTGGGTATCCAAAGGAGCCCAACCTTCCGAGCGTGTTGCTCACTTAATTAAGAATTTTGCTGAAATTATAGCTGGCAAAGAGCCTGCTCCTAAAAAAGCAAAGGCAAAAACCGAAGCTCCAGCTGCTGAACCTGCTATCGAAGAAAAAGTTGAAGCACCAGTAGAAAAGGCTGCAGAGCCTGTTGTTGCTGCAACGGAAACAAAAGCAGAGCCTGAAAAGGCAGAGCCAGTTAAAGAAGAAGTCGAAAAGACAGAACCAGCACCTGAGCCAATCAAAGAAGAAGCAGTAAAAGAAGAGGCTGCAGCAGAAACTCCAAAGCCAGTGACAGCTGAAGAACCAGCAGCTGCTGAAACGGAAAAATCATAATTTCTGGTATACGGGCGACCGTAAAGGTCGCCCCTGATATGTGGGCGACCGTAAAGGTAGCGCCCCTACTGTATTATGTGTAAAAAAATAGTAATCGGTCGTTTCGGCAAAACCTATGGCATCAAAGGTTGGCTACAAATTATCTCCTTCACCGACCCAAAAGAAAAAATCCTAACTTATAAGCCCTGGTATATAAGACAAAATCAAACCTGGCAAGAAATAATCCCCGAAAATAGCGCCCAACACGCACAGAAAATAGTAGTAAAGCTATCTAAAATAGAAACACCGCAAGATGCCAGAAGCTATACCAACCTTGATATAGCTATAGATCACGAACAACTCCCAGAACTACCAGCTGACGAATATTACTGGACCGACCTCGAAGGCCTTACAGTTATCGATACAAATGGCAACAAACTCGGCATAGTTGACCATCTTATGGCTACTGGCGCAAATGATGTCTTTGTAGTAACTGATGCTAATAAACAGCAACACCTGATTCCATATCTTGATCAGGTAATAGTTAAAATAAATCTGGAGCAAAAAACTATTTTGGTAGAGTGGGAAGTATTATAATAGATAATTTTTAAAATAAGCTAACAAAGAGGTGTTCAAAATGAAAAATGTAGGTATCTCTGTGATAGGATTGCCTATCTATAAACTTAGAACAACTTTCATAGAACAACATTTTATAAAATATATCAATTCTGCAGGAGTAAATATTCATAAATATACACCAATAGAATATCTTGCACTTTAATAAGTACTGGTGCAAGTCTTGAATTTGCACATGTATCTGTACAACTTCAAGGCTTGATTCTGTTCATTACTGCAAGTCCATAATTAAGCAAAATAGTACTATGCCTACTTTTATGCGTTGTTATCCGAACAGATGGTAAAAACTTATTGTACAGATAGGCCAAATCACCAGTTATAACTATAGGCAATTTAGTTTTTGTTTTGCGATCTATAACTCTTATGCTTTCCATTAATAAATCAGCACTTTTCTGTATTATTATCCGAGATTGCTCCTGCTCATAAGTTAGTTCTTTAACTATCTGGCTAGCTTTTAAATAAGTAGCTTCAGGTTTTTCAGCAATACTTTCCTGCAATAAAACAACATCATCATTAAATAGAGCAAGAACTTTATCAGACAACAAAGAGCTTTCATCTAGCCCATCTTTTACTTTAATAGCATATTTAATTGCCTCACAACCAAGCCAATAATTTCCAGCAACATCAGAAGTTGGAAAGCCATAACCCTGTAATTTATTAACTGTTTTACCTGAATCATTACTATAGGTAATAATATTACCATCATTTATTGAAATACATATACCATTTTTCTTGCTAAGCAACGCTTTATGATTAGCCATTGAATCAGCTTCCATCACAAATTTAGCAAACACCTTATCTCCTTTTTGTTGTATTTTCTTTCTATTAGTTGCTCTCCCATATTGCTGAACAGATACAAAAACAGCAATGTCACCATTATCTATCTTAGTAGTCACCTCTTTTGCCAATTTTTGTATTGATGTAACCATATGGTCTAAAAGCTCATTGGGTTCTTGCCCACATCGTAATGGAAACGGCAAAACTGATGTTATTTTATTATTAGATTCAATCTCATATAAGATACCGTAGGTAACAGCTATTACAGAGATAAATACAGCAATATACTTTGGCGTGGATATTGAGTTAGGGTCTTCTTTTTTCTTTGAAATAAGGCCATTTAATAGCTCATCCGCTCCACAGCCTAATGCATTAGCTATAGCTATTAGCTTCGAAACCCCAAAATCTCTGCTTCCATTGAGAATGGGAGTCAAACTAGAATAGCCAACCCCAGATATTTTAGCCAACTCTTTAGCGTCAATCTTTTTGGAACTCATTGTTTTTTCAAGATTTTCCGAAAGTTTTCTTAGTGTAAAATCCTTCATAATAGCCGCCCTCTTAATAAAACATTTTCATCACATGTGATTTTTTTAAATTATATGTGCTTTATCCTTGACAAGCAAATCCGCATCATGAATAATTGAAACTGTAAAATCTAATTCGGTTTAATCGAATTAGATAATGATTAGCAATTTGTTTTTGCACAACATTATGTATTAATGCCGAACTAACACGGCCACAACTTCAAGGAGCTATTATGAAAAATGTACGATGGTATGATTTACTAGCTAAGATAATTAACAACAAAAACTCACAACAAGCCTCTGCAGACAAAAAACAAAAACTCACAAATAAACAGAGAAAACTAAAGATGCATTTTTTAGGCAATAATTTTAAGGGAATTTATCTTACTCAAAGAGAGGCAGAATGTATACTGCAGCTACTACAAGGCAAAAGCTTTCAAGGTGCGGCCACCAACTTAAATTTATCGCCCCGCACC
>JAGLXC010000009.1 GCA_023133095.1 Gammaproteobacteria bacterium
GCTAATATGGACATTAGATTTTTACCCCATAATAGTCACCTGGAGCATGCTGAGCGTTTTGCTGAGCTTGATCCACATTTACGTCAATTACCTAAGCAGCCTTATGTCTATGTTTCGCCAATATTAGCAGAGTTGCCCAGAAATAGCGGTGGTGTTTACACTCTGACAGGTGGGCGCCAGGTAGGTAAAACTACTTTGTTAAAGCAATGGATGGCAACATTATTAGCGGATAATGTGGATCCGCAGGCAATAGCTTTTTTTTCTGGAGAGCTAATTGACGATCATCATGTTCTATTGCGTTTATTGCAAGAGCAATTGGTAGCTATGCCAGGCAGTTATATGCAATATTTGTTGATTGATGAGGTTACCTATATTAAAGATTGGGATAAAGCTATTAAATATGCAGCTGATGCTGGCATGCTGGAAAATGTTGAACTCTTGCTAACTGGCTCTGATAGCATCATTTTACGTGAAGCGAGGGTAAGATTTCCTGGCAGGCGTGGCAAATCTGATATAGTTGATTTTCATCTTTATCCCTTGTCATTCGCTGAAGTTGTAGCAATGAAGAAGATTGCGATTGATAAGATAGATGAGCTCTATCAAGAGTTAGAGCGCTACTTAATGCATGGCGGCTATTTAACCGCGATTAATGATTTGGCCAGATATGGTTCTATTAAAAAAGCTACATTTAGCACCTATTCTGATTGGATTCGCGGTGATATTTTAAAGCGTGGTAAGCGGGAGCTATATTTACAAGAGATTTTTACAGCATTAATAAAGCGTTATGGGAGTCAGATTACCTGGCATTCATTGGCAAATGATCTCTCTATAGATCATCATAAAACTGTTTCTGATTATGTTGAGCTTTTAACAACAATGGATGTTTTGTTTGTGCAGTATGCTTTGCGCGAAGATAAATTAACTGCTGCAGTTAAAAAAGCGCGCAAAGTGATATTTACAGATCCATTTATTTTCCATGCTATCAGAGCCTGGGTATGGCCAGTGGCTGATCCTTTTCAGCAGCAGGTAAGGTCAGCTATTAATGATCCCTTTTTAGTTAGTAAACTTGTTGAAGCCTGTGTAGTAAATCATTATAGACGTTTATATCCAACCTATTACATTAAAGCTGAAGGCGAGGTTGATGTAGCCTATATTGATCATGAGCAATTTTGGCCAGTTGAAGTTAAGTGGACTAACCAGATTCGTCCCAATGATTTCAAGCAGGCAGCTAAATATAATAATAGTATTATTTTAAGTAAGACCTCTGTGCCAGGTATTTTACAAGGCGTAGTAACTGAGCCATTGCCATTGGCTTTGTTAAAGTTGAGCTGAAATTAAACATCTTTACCTTTGTGTATACCTCTTTCAAGGGTCATCATAATACAATAACGATATTTTTGCAAAATTTGAGGTTGACAAGAGTGCTCGTTCCCTATATATTATACTGTAATAACATTACAACATAATGCAAGATAGGTTAATGAAGATAAAAATAAAAAATATAGCTGCAGTGCAGATGGGATACTCGTTCAGATCTCGCCTTGAAGCTTCAACTGGCGGAGATGTTGCAGTTATCCAGATGAAGGATCTGCTTGATGACAACACCGTAAATGGTAATAGTTTGATGAAGATAGACAAGGAGGTTGTTAAGGATCACCATCTTGCGCAAAAAGGCGACTTGATATTCAGAACACGAGGGCATGTTAGTACAACAGCAATTATCCTTGAGGATTTGGTAAAAGCGATTATTGCAGCTCCTTTGATAAGAATCAGAATAACAAAACCTGGTAAAATATTGCCAGAATACCTCAACTGGTATATCAGCCAGCGTGATGCGCAAGTTTTTTTGACTAGCAGAGCCGATGGCACTGCCCAGAAAATGATCAATAAGCAGGTTATTGAAGATATTGAGGTTGCGTTGCCCTCTTTGGAACAACAGAGAAAGATCGTTGAGATAGCTTTATTATCTGCTCGAGAACAAACCATCTTGAGTAGGTTGGCTGAAAAACGAGATCAATACATTAGAGCAGCATTAATGCGTGTTGCAGAAGGAGATAAATATGAGTAACAAAATAGATCAGAAAGATATCAACAATGCAGCATGGGCAGCATGCGACACCTTTAGAGGAGTTGTTGATCCAGCTCAATACAAAGACTACATCCTTGTGATGCTGTTTTTGAAGTATATTTCTGACGTATGGCAGGATCACTATGAAGCTTACCAGAAACAATATGGGGATGATAATGCCCGCATTCTACGCAAGCTGAAGCGTGAGCGCTTTACTTTACCTATTGTTACGTTGACGGAGAAAAATAATCAGACAGGAAAAAGCATAGTGCTAGATGAATTTCCTGCTTCCTATTACAGCCTTTATGAACGCAGGGCAGCAGCTAATATAGGTGAGCTGATCAATATCGTTCTTGACCACATTGAGGAGTCCAACAAGAGCAAGCTTGATGGGGTTTTTCGTAACATAGATTTCAATAGTGAAGCTAATCTCGGCAAAACTAAAGATCGCAATCGTCGATTAAAACAACTGCTGGAGGATTTTTATAAACCGCAGCTTAACTTGAAACCCAGCCTCGTTTCTGAGGATGTGATTGGCAACACTTACATCTACCTGATTGAGCGGTTTGCTTCAGATTCAGGCAAGAAGGCTGGTGAATTTTTTACCCCACTCAAAGTAACTGAATTAGTTGCTAAACTTGCTGGCCCCAAAGCTGGTGATCGTATTTGTGATCCTGCCTGTGGCTCAGGAGGTCTTTTAATTCAAGCGGCAAAACAGATTGGCGATCGTAATTTTGCTCTGTTTGGTCAGGAGTCTAACGGCAGTACTTGGGCTCTCTGTCGGATGAATATGTTTCTGCACAGTTTTGACAGCGCTCGAATTGAGTGGTGTGATACCATCAACAGCCCATTGCTGGTGGAAAAGGATCATCTGATGAAATTCAACTGTGTAATCGCTAATCCTCCGTTTTCCCTCGACAAATGGGGTGCAGAAAACGCCGAAAATGATCAATACAATCGTTTCTGGCGCGGCATTCCTCCCAAAAGCAAGGGTGATTGGGCTTTTATAACTCATATGGTGGAGACTGCTCTGGAACAAGAGGGTCGCATTGCTGTGGTAGTGCCACATGGAGTTTTATTTCGAGGAGCAGCCGAAGGGCGTATCCGCCAGAAAATGATTGAAGAAAACTTGCTTGATGCGGTGATTGGGCTCCCAGGCAATCTCTTTCCAACAACCAATATTCCAGTGGCCATTCTGGTATTTGACCGCTCAAGGGAGAAAGGTGGCATCAATGAAGCCCGCAAGGGAGTTATCTTTATCGATGCTAGCCGGGAATTTGTGTCAGGTAAAAACCAGAAT
>JAGLXC010000090.1 GCA_023133095.1 Gammaproteobacteria bacterium
GGAATAACTTTAGCGCCAACCAGAGCGCCGACAGCCGTCATAGTTACAGTGCCAGGGATAATCGTGCCAATAACAGCCATAGCCTCACCACAGGCGATCAGAAATACAATCAGGCCCGTGCTGTGCGGGTTATGATGCAAATAGGTAATAACTGGTTGAATATACTCCTGTAGCATAGAGATGCATTATAAAGTAATTCAGTACTAAAGAAAGCACTTTATGCTGCAGCTGCGTTTCTTATATACTCAAAGCGATTGGATTTTAGGCAAGGCGTCCAGCCCATGAGCAACCGGAGTTTATATATAATAAATGAGGATTGCGAATGGACGCAGACAACACAGCATAAAATTCAATCGCGAAGAGTATAGATGTTAATGAGTGGTTATACAGCTAGCTAAATATTGTACGATCGTATTAGTCTCATGATGCTGTAACGCAGTAACAAGCCCTTTGGCAGCTGAGCCAATCCAGCTATAGTCATCCCGCAAGTTTTTGATATAGATAGCATTGCTTGCAGCATCTGGATAGGCTGTTTTAGCGATCTCCATGGCCTTAATAGCTAAATCTTCTAAGGCCGCATAGAGCCCTGTTAATTTTTCAGCTGTAATTTCTGCTCCAGACTCCAATGCCCGTATCTCTCCTGCTAAAGTCTCAGTCGAGTGAGGAATTGGATTAGATGCAATTAAAAATTTGTTACCTGGATCAGTAGCCAGCACTTGAGCAGTCGCTGTTAAAGTGCGTAGTTGATTGAACCATGTCGTGTCGTTAAGTTTTTTCATTAATGTTTCTCCTCGTCTCTAAGTTTAGAAGGTAAAGATTAAGAAAGCCTTAAGAGGTTGCACAAAACCATATGAAAAAATGTAACTTTTTATCCGCCTTCGCAGAATGCCGTGGGCGTAAGCCCGCGGATGAATGCGACAGGTGGTCCTCCATAGCTCCCGAAGGGAGCGGCGGAGGATTGCTACGGCGGATTTCGCTGCAAACAGAGATACTTTGATCATTAGATCGGAGAGCTTCATTTATCATTCCATTCAGCAAATCCGATAGTACGCTTATTTTTGAGTTTTGAGGGGCTCATGAGCTGACGGATAACTTTTGCAAGAGCCTGTATCAGCTCATCATGATCAGTGATCTTTTCTTCTATTTCTTTTAGTTTGGTTTGCAGTTTTTTCTCAGCACTTAACACTGTTCTAAGTTTAATGAAGGTTCTGACAACCAAGACACTGACGTCAACTGCGCGCTTAGTGCTTAGAATGCTGGCTGCCATAATTGTACCGTGTTCGGTAAACGCATAGGGGTTGGTGTGTCAACACTTTTCCGGACACGGTTTTAAAAAGATTTGTTAGCAATTTCATATTCTACAGGTGATAAATAATCATTAGCAGAATGCATTCTCTTGCGATTATGAGAAATGTTCTCCCAGGTATTTTTAGACTTTATTCTTAATGGTCTAGACATGTAGTCAATTATAGTCTGTAAATGGCAGCAAGCAATACAGTAATTATTGCTTTAGTGGGCTACATGTCTCATGTCCAGCTTCTGTCATTTCCCGCAATAAACTTCCCAAAAAAGGAAGTTTATTGTAAATATTATATCACCTGGAGGCAGGCTGCAATAGCAAACTCAGTTTGTTTAATTTAGCCATAAAAAAATCTACCCCCCAAATTTTCAGTGATTGTCTTTCTGCGGGAGGTAAAAAAGGACCCACATCGCTAATTGCCTTTTTCCAATCAAGCGTAGCTATTTTGTTTTTTAAAGCAGTTAAGAACCAATCTGGTGTTATTGTGATATGCTGCTTTTTCCAGGGTCCTTGTTGGTCAATAGAGCTTGTTAAAAACGCGAAGTTTGGTTTGACTGCTTTTTTTACATACCAAGTAAAGTCATACCAGTCTCTTCCTTTTACATATTTTCGGCATAATAATGCATGACTTTTTCCTGCAAAGTCACTACTAAGATTTTGGGCAACAATGGAGTAATCCAAAGGGAAATCCAGAAAATTAATTTCAGTAACTGAGCCTACGGGTGGGTTTGTATCAATTTCTAACTTGATTGCTAATTTTCTACCGGAGTGATGATGAAAAGCAAGCTTGAGAAGTTTACCAATAGAGTTGTCTTTCAGGAACATTTTTTGAACTGTTTTCCCTAGTTTGCTTTTATCATAGACTTCTGGTGCAATCCCAAATTCTTTACAGGTTGTAATGATAGCATTTAGATAATATTCCCAACTGAAATTTTTAGTAGGAGTTTTCAGTAGGAAATCCAGATCTTCTGAAAAGCGCGGTAAACCATGTAAGATTCGTAATGCTGTGCCTCCATGAAAAGCACCCTTAGCAAAAAAATCTGTGGTTGATAAAGCATATAAAATTATTTCTTGTAAAATTTCTTTAAGCGCGTGCTCTTCATCTTCTGACGTCTGGGGAGAATATCTTTTTAGGCGCTCATGGATTATATCAATGTTCATAATTTTAATTCTCGTATTAAATTGCTTAGAAAATCTAATACCCTTTTTGAGCGATAGACTTTTTTAACCATTTCTAATTCAGTAGTATTGATTTTTTTTATCTGTTCTTCTTCAATTCTCAAGCTATTAAATAAAAAATCTAATCCTTGCCCTGTTGGTTTTCTTACATAAACATGATCAGCCAAGGCTCGTAAAGGTGATGCCACTAAAAATGGTTGATTGGCGATTTCTGAGCGAGATACACTGGTTAGAAATTCATAACTATTTATTGGTATATAATAATAAGCAAATTCACCAAACAGTGTTTGAAAAGATCTAGGGCGTGTGTTTGCGGTTACACTGGTGGTTAAGACTACTTTTTCTGGAATCCAGCCATGGTAAGATAGAGCGCTTTCTAAAGAAACATAACTGTGTGGCATAATGCGGCTAGCTAGGTGGAATTTGCTGATTTGTGTATGCCTATATTTTGTCGCTAGAATGTATAAGCCACGCCTTAGTTTAATAAGCTCGCCCTTTTTTAGCATTTTATTGATTAAGCCATAACGGCTGGCTGCGGTTTTTCCAAAGAGATGGTCTAAATTGGCTTTAGTTAAGATGTTGTCTCCCAGATTGGCGTCAATGATTTTTTCAGTTGCAGGTAGCATTTGAATATTTTAACATAAAACTTCCTAAAAAAGGAAGTTTATTGCTGATATATGGTTCGGGCCTGACCCCGGGCCTCGCACTTCAAAACAGATCTTTTAACGTCACTGCATCGGCTATAAGGCTCTCCGCCCAGATGCTCGGCTTTAATCCAAAAGAGGTTAACATAACCATATTGATCTGTTTACTTGTTTTAAAATTCGCCTCGAACACCTTAATTTTATTGGCTAACTCAGCAGCATAAGCTTTATCAATGGAAAATTTTTTGGCATTATATTTTATTTCACACAAAGAAATCATCCCGTCTTCCCTATCGAACAACAAATCAATTTGTGCCCCAGATTTTTTTGTCATTTTTGGATAAGTTTTACGCCAACTACCCATTTTACAAAGAATTTTATCTAACCCTAGCGCGGTACGTATTTTAGCAACATGTTTATATGATGTGTCAACACTTTTCCGGACACGGTTTTAAAAAGATTTGTTAGCAATTTCATATTCTACAGGTGATAAATAATCATTAGCAGAATGCATTCTCTTGCGATTATAAAATACCTCAATATATTCAAAGATAGCTTGTTTTGCCTCCTCTCTTGTTTCAAATTTCGTTTTGTATATCAGCTCTACCTTTAGTGTATGGAAAAAGCTCTCTGCCACAGCATTATCCCAGCAGTCACCACGACGACTCATGCTTTGTTTGATGCCATGAGCTTTAAGTATTTGACGATGGCTATCAGACGCATACTGGCTACCTCTATCAGTGTGCCATAATAATCCACGTTTGGGCTTGCGATTCCATATAGCCATCAGCAGAGCTTTATTAACCAATGATGCCCGCATATGATTATCCATAGCCCAACCCACTATACGCCTTGAGTATAGATCTATTACAGTTGCCAAATAAAGCCAGCCTTCCTGGGTATGAACATAAGTGATATCGCCTACGTACACCTGATTTGCTTCAGCTACATTAAAGTTTCTTTGCAGCTTATTTTCAGCAATTGGGAGGCTAT
>JAGLXC010000091.1 GCA_023133095.1 Gammaproteobacteria bacterium
TGCCCACAGATTTTGAAGAAGAGGCTTAAAATATTAATGAACATGCGTAAACAATAACTCGGCGATTTCGGCGAAACAAACGGCAATTATGTTAAAGATCAATAATATTTTATCATAAAAATCAATAAGTTATGTTGATTGATTTTTGGTGAGAGGTTGGGTGTGTACTTTGATCAGCCCTTTATGTGCAGGGCTTAGGATAACTGAAAATCGGCGAAAACTTTTCGCCTAATTATTTTTGACTATTCTGTAAATTCTTCCTGCTGTAGGAGCTCCCTTTATTTGTTGTGACATTTGTATAGTAATCCAATTTTTAGATTTATCTGGGTATTTTTTCTTTAATTCTTCATATTTTTTCTGCAATTTTGCATCTCTTTTTTGAGTCTTTCGATTCCGCAATTCGAGTTTGGATGTAGATGAGATATACCCTTCAGCATTAGACTGTTTGGCAGGCTTATCGACAAGCTTAACTAATTCAATCTTGTCTAGCGAAAGCTTGCCTTTATTAATAGTTAGTACTTCAATTAGAGGTATATTGTGACCAGCAATTTTGAGCAAAATACCATTTTCAATGCTCAAGGTAAGATCCCCATTATATTTTTTACCTTTTAGCATTCCTAGCATCCACTCTCTGCCCCCGTTATTTCTTTTTGGCGACTGGGAGAGTGTTAGTAACTTATTCAGTGTATTAGCAAGCAACTCACCGCTTATTTGCCATTGTTCTAGATCACGTAATTCTACGAGAATACGCCCAACATCATTGCGTTTATCACATGCTATAAATGCTCTTGCTGGTAGCTTACCTTTGGGTGGATAGATATTAACCTCCATCAAGCAATCTTTTTCGCATCCATTACAGTCAATATTTTTAGCGGGTTGTGTCTGTTGCAGTAGTCCATTTTGCATAAGCATATCTATTGCACCGGTAAACCAGTCATTGCTTTCATCAAAACCAAAGATTGCTTGCGCATCATCACTGTATCCAAGTCGATCGATGATGTGTTTTAATAGTTCATTGCCTGTCATTTTTCAGAGTTACTTTCTGTGTTATCAGGTTCTCTAGGTTCAATGTTAGATTCTTTCAGCATTTTGCGCAGAATTAAATCACGCCCGTTCTGCTTAAGCGAGCAGGAATTAGGATAGCTTACAGTAAATGTGTTTGTATTGGGCTTTTTGGAGCTAAATACCGCTTTAATTTCTACTCTAGTAAGCACAATTTGTGGGAGTGGAATAGTTTTTGTTACTTTATCCAGCAAGTCATATACGGCAAGCCTATTTTGTTTAGGTTCTGCCTCCAGCGAGATGCGTTCGTTTGTGCCAAGTATTTTAAGGTAAAACTTTTTTACAGCAACATTATCTATATTAGATTCTGTGTCATAGATAAACTGAAAGTCGCGCGACAGTATGGGGTTAAGTTGATAAACTTGGCTGTCTTTTTCAGCGTCACCCAGGGAGGTTTGTAAAATGGTGTTGGCAAAAATTTCCTGCATGTTTTGGGCCAGTTTACGGTCATTACTTAGGAAGACATCCAGTGTTCCTGCTTCTTTTTCATATACAAAAATGATTTCAAAGGCAGGGTGCTGTGAGCGACGTTTAAAGCTGTTGTTTTCCCATTCGATTATGGCTTGAGCATAATCTTCAGGATAAGCAAAAAAATAATCAATATTATTGCGTTTATAGTGTTCTACTTTGCAGTTTTTGCCACGCCCCTGTTTAGGGTGAAAATAACTACTTATACCATGTTCCAGCATTTTGATGCTAGTTGCGGTAATTTTCACCTCATCACAAAAAATATTTTTCCGTTTGCGCCAAAAGGATATTGAAATATTATCAGCATAGTTAAATGCAACAGCGCCATTCCAATATTGCTGACGTTCTAGAAAAGTCCAAAGCGCGTGCCCATAAAACCCGTCAAGAGAACTAAATTGTTCTGCCAAATTTTCACCGTGATGGTTGGCCTCATCTAAAATAGCCTTAGTGCCACCTTCCGTAGCAAGTTCGTCTATTTCCTGAAAATCCTGCTCTATTTTATTGCGGATATCTTCTGGTAATTTGAGCCAAGCATCATAAATGGGGTCAACTTTAGTTTCGGTTAAAGTAGAAAAGTCTATATCAGTAAGCACTTCTTTGTTATTGAAATATTGTTGTAGAAGTTTATTGGGAGCTTTGCGGAAAAAGCGTTTAGGTGAATATTGTTTAGACATAGTAAGTTTTACCCATTTATAGTTCTATTTATTTGTTGACAAACATTTCGTCCAGCTTCATTTTTCTTCCAGGCCATTAAAAATAAATTTCCCGATTTTTCAGCCCAAACCTTACCAATAAGTTCTTTTTCTTTGGTGTCTTCATTGGCTAGATGAGCTCCTTTGTATTCAACGATAAGCAACCGATTATCATTCAGTTGTGCCACAAAGTCAGGATAAAATTTATCTGTAGAGGTTGGTAACCAGAAGGAGTAACGATCTTGACGTTCTAAGTTTCTAACCCAATATTTCACAAGAGGATTTTGGTCAATGGCTTGGGCACACTCTGCTTCTTCGTTATTCATTACCCCTATACGTGGATAGTAATGTTTATCAAAGCAAACTGGTCCTTCATAAAGAAGATTGGCTGGATAGTTATCTGGATCAAATTTAAAGCTAAAATTTTTGCTATCTATTGATACAATAGCCTCTGGTCCAAACATGCATGTTTGATAGCCTTTTACGTAAGCTTGTTTGCGATAGGCATCAATGCGTTCACATATAACCTTTGCTAGAATAAATTTGCCACGTATCAGTTTTGGTAGATTCAAATCGCCTCTAACCAGAAGGTCGCGAACAGTACGACGTAAAAATTCTAGTAATATTTCCTGCTTAATATCAATTTGATGTAGCTCCAGATCTAACCAACGACAAAGGTCAAGTTCAGTAATGTCGGTGGAAATACCATCCAGCTTAAGCTGCTCAGTTAGGCATAGGGCCTTAATAGTTATTTTTTGACCAGAGATGTCTGCTACGTATTGTTTCGCTTGTTCATCAATGGCAAAAGTATCTTTGCTTAGAGGGGTGTAATAATCTAATAAATTCCAACCAGTTTCAGGTAGGCATAATTCGCGCTCAGCTAATTCAGCCCCATCTTCAAATTTTAGGCACAGTTGAGGGGACGAGAGAGGTTCATCACGTTGTGAAGGTGACAGATTTTTGATTTGATGTTTAATATAGAGCTGTCCTTTCAGAATGATTTCTTTTTTGTCTTTTTTATCTTCGACCGTTTTTGCGAAGTTTTCTATAAATTGCTGGTCAATATTTTTGGAAGCACGCGTTAGGAAATTTCCAGCAGGAGTTTTTTCTATATTGATATATGACCTTTCTACTAGATCAAAATGAGATAAATCCGGCTTATTCGTAGTAATGACTTCAAATGGTTCTTGTATCTGGTTGCTTGGATCAAATAATGATGGTTGAGTATAAATGAACTCTTCTGCTTCCTGTTGCTCAAATCCCATGCCTACCAGGTGATCATGCAGTTGTGTTACGGCATGTGGCCAGCTTTGCGATGAAACATGAGCATAAGCTTTGTTTAAATCAGCTTCTGTGCGCGTTTTGGCATAAGGCATTCGTAAAACACGACCAAGAAGTTGCTCCACAGCAGTTGCAGATTTTGTATTAGCTACAGAGCAAAGTACATATGCGAAAGAACAATCCCAACCTTCTTTCAGAGCTTGAACAGTGATGATATAGCGGATTGGACAATAGGGGTCGAAAAGATTGATAGTGTCTAGTTCCTTTTGTTCACCAGTAGCAATCGCAATCTGATTATAATCAATGCCTTTATTTTCAATTAGGTATTTTTTAAGGATTTCAGCGGTAATTTTACGATCTTTATTTTCAGCTTGAAACAAAATGATTGGACGGATGTAGTCTTTATCCTTGGCCGCTATTGCTTCTAATTTTTGTCTGGTTTGGATGCTGGCAGTAATCGCATCTTCCCATGAAATATGATCAGAAAAAATAATAGGGAGCTTGATCATTTCTTCGGCTTTAAGCTCTGCTGCAGATACGGAATAAATGATATTACTATTTTTGGCAGGTGTGGCAGTATATTCCACAACACAAGCAGCATTAATCCGATTTAAAACTTCAATACTCAGATCCGATTTTGCATTATGAGCTTCATCAATTATCACCAGTGGGCGATGCCAATGTAATAAATTAGCAAAAGAAAATTTAATCTGTCCTGATTGTTGATCTCGCTCCATATTGATTGTATGTGTAGGCACTTTGCTAAAGTGAGGCTCCAGATTTTCGTCATGATCATAAACTTTTCGGCCTTCAGTTTTGTCAACGCGAAGAGCCGCAAAGGTAGAAACGATAATACATGCGCTTTCTGAAATATCTTGTGGGCGAATTTGGCGAAAATCTGCAATATCAAATACACGGAAACGTCCGTTAAAAGCATTTTCTAAAACTTTATAATTAGCGTTATCAGGATTTTTGAGGGTTTCTAATGTTTGCTGCTTGATGATATTAGTAGGGACGAGCCATAGCGTCAAAGGGTGCTCATTCTCGATATAAGATTCACCTGCTAAATGGATGGTGTGAGCAGCAAGAATTGTTTTTCCACCACCAGTAGGTAATCTTAAGCAAGTATACGGCACTTGCTCTAACCCGATTAAAGGTTGGAAATGTCTGAAATTATGGTTTTCATAACGATCATATTGCACTTCATCATAGGCTTCTTTAGCTCCTTTAAAGCGAGACAGCTCTAAGTAACGGCGTAGGACCTCGAGAGATTTTTCCTGATATTTTTTAAGTTTCATCATGATTATCGTGCCTTTATGTCGTATGGAGTTTGTTTAAAAGTAATCTGGTATTTTTCCAATCGGCTAGGACCAAGGCGACTGGTTTCACCATAAATAACTTTTGGACCATTGTGCTGGGGAAGGGCATTCAAGATTTTACTGGTTAAAACATTTCCACCATTCGGTTTTTTATCACCTAAAATACCATTGTAAAGTAGATAGTACGTAACCCCATGATGTGTACCTAATAAAGGGGACTTATTTTTTTGCAGGAATGGTAACCGTGTTTCACTAAACCAAATATGTGCAGCTAGATGTTCAAAGCGAATGTTAGGATTAATTTGTCCATGTTCATCAAAAATTGGTTCGACAAGTTTATAGAATCGATAGCCGCCACCACCTTGCCAGTTAACCTCTTTCGAAATACCACCTTGTTCGCCATCAATAACTTTTTGCAATCGTACTGCACAATGGGTTTTAGCATGCTCGCCCATTTCAATACCAATATATTTGCGCCCCATTTTGTGAGCGACGGCGGCAGTTGTACCTGAACCGAGGAAGGAGTCTAGTATTAGATCTCCTTTTTTAGAAAATCTTGAAAGTATTAAGCTCAAGAAATGTTCTGGTTTTTTCCCACTTCTAAAATCTACACGACCTTCATGCCGGCAGTTTCCAAATCTATCAGCAAAATCATATAAATTGTGTATTGGAAGTTCCTTGACTGATCCTCCTATTTTACTTATGGGCACTCATTGATAATATTTTCCTTTTGTTGCGCCTTCTTTTTTTGGACCTGTAGAATATCTATGAGCAAATTGATCATCTCCAATTCTTGATACTTTATACAGTGCGCCATATCCGTCACTTTTAAATCTTCCTGACAAATAATCTCGAAAAAATCTTCCAGAGGAATTCCCGTCCAATATGGATCCTGTTGCCCAGATTTCCTTCAATCCATCGGAGTTGCCATGATCTAATTTTATGATTTCATACTGATCTGGTAGAAAAACCTCGATATTTTTTCCTCCAAGTATAAGTGTCTGATGTGCTGGAGTAAGGGTTTTAATTTTTATATTAAATTTATCAAAATTAGCATCCTCCTGAGGTTTTGTAGGTTTCGCTTGACGGCTTTTCCTATATATATGCACCTGTTCTATTTGTTTATGATAAGCCATATCTAATTTTAAGGTTTTGTTTAGATATCTTACTTGAATATAAAGTGTAGTTTCATAATTATTTCTACCAAAAATTTCATCTAATATTACTTTTAGGTACGCTGCTTCTGCATCATCTATATGGCAGCAGAAATATCCATCTTCAGAAAGTAGCTGCGATAATATTTCTAATCGTGGATAAATCATTGAAAGCCATGTTGAGTGTTCAAGGTTATCATCATAGTACTCAAATGCGCTTCCCGTATTATATGGGGGGTCAATATAAATGCATTTTACTTTGCCTGCATAGTAGGGCAACAGAGATTTTAGGGCGTCAAGGTTATCACCTCGGATCAGCATATTTTCTGTATCTTCATCACCATAAGAAAGTTTTAGATCAGCTTTCAGCAAGCGGTAAGGTACATGATTTTGTGCGTTAATACTTTTTTGTCTATTCAGCCAGTGTAAAATGGGCATTATTTTTTAATCCTCTTCTATTTGTATGTCTATATACTCTATAAAAAACATCAATACCTGATATTTTAGATCTTAACTTGTAACAATTATAATGGATCACAAGATAATTGCTCGTATTTTATTGAATCCAAATAATCTGCCCATTGCTGCATCATTTTTCGTCGTTCTGGAAGATGCGCAGTTCTATTGTAGGCCCGCCCATTGGGGTCGCGTACAGCGTGGGCTAGCTGGTGTTCTATATAGTCAGGGCGGATTCCCAGCACTTCGTCAAGGATTGTCCGTGCCATTGCTCTAAATCCGTGCCCACTCATTTCATCTTTAGTTATACCCAGTCTGCGCATAGCGGCTAAAATTGCGTTATCGCTCATTGGCCGTTTATTGCCACGTGCGCTTGGAAACACAAAGCGGCCAGATCCAGTAAGGGGGCGTAGCTCCTGCAAAATTGTTAAAGCTTGGCTGGATAGGGGAACTATATGAAGCGTGCCAGTTTTAGTGACAGTGTAGCGCCACTCCTTTTTTTCGAAATCAATGTCTGCCCATTCGGCTGTCCTCAGTTCACCGGGACGCACAAATACCAATGGAGCAAGACGCATGGCGCAAGATACAATTAAGCTGCCTTGATAGCCGTCTATCATTCGCAATAATGTAGCAACTTGCTTTGGTTCAGTGACAGCCGCGAAATGTTTGCCTTTTGCTGGAGGTAGCGCCCCTTTAAGATCATTTGATAGATCACGCTCGGCTCGACCGGTTGCAATAGCATAACGGAATACTTGGCCACAGTTGCTGAGTGCGCGATGGGCGGTTTCTAATGCTCCTCGGTTTTCAATGCGGCGAATTACATCCAATAACTCAGGAGGGGTTATGTTAGCAATTGGCCGTTCGCCAATCCAAGGAAAGATATCGCGCTCAAAGCGGCGAATTGTACGGTCACGGTGATTTTGGGACCAATTTATGGAGTATTTGGCCAACCATTCTCGTGTTACTATTTCAAAATTGTTTGCCAATAGTTGAGTTTTCGCGGCTTTAGTGGCTTTACGGTTTTCGCTAGGATCCACTTCATTATCAAGTAGCTTGCGTGCTGCATGGCAGCGCTCTCTTGCATCTTTTAATCCTATCTCTGGATAGACTCCCAATGATAAGCGTTTTTCTTTGCCGTTAAAACGGTATTTAAATCGCCACCATTTGCCGCCTTTAGGGGAGATTTCCAGATATAACCCGTTGCCATCAAATAGCCTAAAAGGTTTCTCTTTAGGTTTAGCGTTGCGTATTGTAGTATCTGTTAAAGGCATGGGGGCAACTGTTATCTTTAATGTTATGATTGCCCCCAATATTGCCCCCATTTGTTTGGGATGTCAATAAGCTTTATGGGTTTTTATTGGACGGTAAGTGTGAGGAAAAGCAGCGCGGTAGCTTGCTTTTGGGATGGTATTAGATTTTATTGGAATAGTAACTGGTGGAGGCGGCGGGAATTGAACCCGCGTCCGCAAATCCTCCGCCCCTGGCTCTACATGCTTAGCCTATCATTATTTAACTACCTACTACCCGACAGGCAGGGGAGGTGGATAGCTAGCCTGAGGTTTAGTTTAATAGTGTAATTTCAGACAAATTACACTACGATCTTGTTTATATTACCATCTGATCTGAACGTCCAAGCACATTCAGGAGATGGCGTTGCTTCAGCGGTTAAGCGTATGCAGCGTCGTCAAAGGTAGCTGTATTTGCAGTTATCTTTATTGCAACCAATTTTAACGAGTTAGATTACAGTTCTCGACATGCACCGAAAGGTTTCGCAACCCGCGTCGAAGCCGGTCGCCCCCATAGTGTTCATTAGTAAGTATAGCACTATTTTGGTACTTTTGTTAAATGTAGTTGATAATTATATTTTTGCCTCTTAATTTTTTGTTAAGATTCATGTTGTAAGATATATAACATGAGTAATAAATTTAAAGTGGGGATTGAGTAATGATGAGGTTGTTTGGCAGGTCGGCAAATAGCAGATTTATTATTTTGGATCAGAAAAATGAGACAGAATTGTTTGTACTGCGTGGATGTGAAAAGACTAAAGTTTATATTATTTATGTTATAGACAAAAAAGCCTGGTTTTTTCATGGTACTGCTAATGATCAAAAAACATATGATGGTTATCTTGAGACTATCCAGGATGCAGGATTTTCTTGGCTTAAGCAGTTGCTTCAAGATAAATCAAAATGCAATCTTTTAGAAGAACAGCAGGCTCAGGTTAAAAAAGCAGTTTTATTTGCATTGGGCTTCTTGCAAAAGCCTAAGGTTCTTATAAGTAGTGTGGCTGCTGGTGCAAGTATTAATACTGGAAAATACGTGGCTTCAAACTGTTATCTTACCTATGTGGCTGCCAGGAATGATTGGCATTTGTGGGGTAGAAAGGTAGGTGGGGCACTTGTTAATGGATATCTTGAGGATATTATAGATCCAGATATTAAATCGTTTAAAGAGTATATGGATGGTAAAATTTATAGAAATATTCTCGCAGATAATCAAGGTAAAACATCTAAAATTTTAGTGTATTTAGGCTTTGAGTCGACCGTGGCTGGGATGTTTGGAGAGTTAGCATCTTCTACTAATCCATCAATGCCCAGAGCTTTTGATCGTATGTTTGGGCGTTCCAGTTGCTCCATCCCAAAGGCTGCGCTGGATTTTGAAGAACAAGAGTCTGAAGGTAAAGGTGGCCATGTAAATCATCAAGAGATTTTGGCCTGTAAAGACAGAAAGGAATGTGAGCGTCTAATAGGGGTGTGGCTTGGGCTTGTGCCTGGTGGTAGAACAGTTGATGAGCAAATTATTGGTAATAAATATGGATATGATATGCCTTTGTTATCTCTTGCATACAGAGAGGAAAATTATGTTTTAGCTGATGTGTTATTACATAAACATAAGGCAAAGACTACAATACAAGATGCGCAGAGAAGGTTTTCTGAGTTTTATAATAAAAGTGTATACTTGGATCGTAGCCAGTTTGTAGATGCTATTGCTGAGGGTTGGTATTATTCTGTTATAGCTGCTGTAGAATATAAACATATAAATTTTCAGATGCAAAATAGTTATGGTAATACTCTTGTGCATTGGGCAGCTGCTAATGGTGAGATGGAGTTATTACAGCTGGCGCAGGCGGGTACAACCTGGCAAACGATAAAGGATCAGGTTAATGGAGCAAAAGAGACTCCTTTATGCCAGGCTGTTAAGAGGGGAAAGATAAATGCTGCCAGATTTTTGCTAGAGAATGGTGCAGGCCCGAATTTAGGCAATCCACTGAAAATTGCTGTGGAACAAAATTCACCACTATTTTTTAAGTTATTGTTAGCCTATAGCGCAGGTGGTATACCTATTAAGATTCAAGCTGATCAAATAGCCATTAAGAGAGCAAGAGAGTTTTATAAAAAGTTTTCGTCATTTGTAATGAAGTTGATAGATGTAGAAAAGTGCATAGATGTAAAAGATATCAAGCAGGTAGATCAATATTATGATTGTTTACAGAGTGAGTTTAACGAACTGTTTCGTGACGATCGCATATTTGCGCACATGCTGTTATTAGGAGTAATAAGGGATCAGGAAGAAGATCTCAATTCTTTACCAAAGCTAAGTGTTGAAGCTCTGTATGGCTGGGTTAAGAGTAAATTTGTAATAGCTACAGGTGATTTGGAGATGCGAGAGGCATTATGGCGGTTAACGCAGGTTAAATTTTTGATGGAAAGAACACAGGTGCCAGAGGTAGAAATGGAGCGCGTGATAGGTGATTGGATAGTTGCTTTGGCTATGAGATATGATGCAGAATTACCATTTACAGAAATGTCGCTCAGTTTATTAGCTTTATTTGTTGGCTGGTATTTTGGGGTGAGAGATGAAGGTGGTCGTACTGTTTCAAACAAACTTTCTTTTAAGGGTAAATGGCCTGCTATATCTACTCGTTTAGCTAATGAGTGCGAAGAACGTGGTTTGACTAATCTGGCAGCTGGTTTAAGAGCTGAAGCTGAAGCTGAAGCAGAGCGAGTGGCAAGAGCGGGTGGCCCTGGTGCTCCTGCGGCAGCAGCAGCTGCGTCTGTAGAAGAACCAGCAGGAGATGATGGCCCCGCGCCTCCGCCTCCGCCTCCGTCTCCGCCGTCGCCATAGTTTTTCCGCCTTTGCAGAATACCTCAAGCGTAAGCCTGATGATGAATGCGGCAGGCGGTCCTCCATAGATCCCGAAGGGGTGATGGAGGATTGCTACGGCGGATTTTGCCGCAGGCAGAGATACTCCGACCATTAGATCGGAGAGCTTCATTGGCAAAGATGGCAGTGGCTTTTACCTTAACTTTAGGCTCCGCTGTTTAGTTCTCTCCCAGTCGCGGCGTTTTTCGGTTTCACGCTTATCATACTGCTTTTTGCCTTTGGCATAGGCTATTTCTATTTTGGCAACGCCTCTGCTCCAGTGGAGATTTAGCGGAATTATGGTATAGCCTTTGCGCTGGATGGCGCCGATTAGTTTGTTTAGCTCTCTATGGTGGAGCAGGAGTTTACGGGTTCTGGTTGGGTCTGGGTTTATATGGGTTGAGGCTGTGATAAGTGGTGAAATATGAGAGCCAACTAACCAGGCTTCGCCGCGTTTGATGATGACATGGCTGTCGGTTATTTGAGCGCGGCCGGCGCGTAGGCTTTTTACTTCCCAGCCCTCTAGAACTAAGCCAGCCTCCAGGCGCTCTTCAATATTATAATCATGGCGGGCTTTACGATTTTCTGCAATGTTCATGGCAATAGTTAAAGGCTAACCGGACCTTTGACTAAGGCTGGTGGTTGTTTGCCATTAATGCCGATTAATTTGTTGTTTTTAAATTGGAGTAGTAATTGCTCTTCAGCTATGATACCGCCATTTACCTGTTTGGTTGAGATATAGTTCCAGGTATTAACGTCAAAGGCATTTTGTAATATCGAGGCGCCCATAATCTCATGTACCTGTTTTTTAGTCATGCCTAAACGTAATTGGTTTACTGCTGCCTGGTCAATAATATTGCCTTGCTGTACATCAGGTATGTGAATTTTACAGCCAGTAATCATGGTGGCCGATAAGAGTATTAGTAGTATTGTTGTTGTTAGTTTTTTCATAATCATAATATTAATTAATTTAATCGATTTTTGGTATTTTCGCACATTTCTTTTGCATGTGCTAATGTTTGTGCAGTAATTTTAAGGCCGCCTAACATTCTTGCGATCTCTTCAATGCGGTTATTGCCATTTAGGCTGGTGATTTTTGCGTGTGTGCTCTGTTTCGTGTTCTGTTTGCTAACCTGAAGATGATGAGTGCCATGGGCTGCAACCTGGGGCAAATGGGTGACACAGAGGATCTGGGTTTTCGTGCTTAAGTCACTTAGCAATTGTCCGACGATAGCTGCGGTTTTGCCGCCAATACCAACATCAACTTCATCAAAGATCAGAGTTGGCGTAGTGTATTGTCCTGCGGTAATCACCTGAATCGCCAGGCTAATGCGTGATAGCTCGCCACCTGAAGCGACTTTGGTTAGAGGCTGAGGCGCATGACCTGGGTTGGTGGCAACTAAAAATTCTACTTGTTCCATACCGCTGGCGCTAAAGCCACCATTTTTGTTAGGGCTAAAGTTAAGAGCAAATGTGGCTTGTGCCATATTTAATTGCTGCATTTTAGCGCTAATTAGAGCGGACAACTTTTTAGCTGCTTTTTGTCTGATTTGAGTGAGTTTTGTGGCTGTTTGTTGATATTGATCGCTTAAAGCCGCAATTTGCTCCTCCAG
>JAGLXC010000092.1 GCA_023133095.1 Gammaproteobacteria bacterium
AAAAAATATTTGCCAGAGCGTAGTTCAATTGCGCATAAAGGTTGTTTTGGTCATGTGTTGGTGGTTGGCGGTGATCGCGGTATGGCAGGGGCAGTTCGGTTAGCTGGTGAAGCGGCGATCAGAACTGGAGCAGGTTTGGCTACTGTTGCTACCCGCGGTGAACATATTATGGCAGTAAGCGGTATGCGGCCTGAGTTAATGTGTTATGGGATTAACAGTGGCGTTGATCTTGCGCCATTATTAGCGCGAGCCAGTGTGGTTGTTGTGGGACCTGGTTTGGGGCGTTCAGCTTGGAGCCTGGATCTCTGGCAAACTGTGATTAATGACACTAAGCCTAAAGTTGTAGATGCTGATGGATTAAATTGGTTAGCAGAGAATTCTGGTTATAGCGATAATTGGATTTTGACACCACACCCGGGAGAGGCGGCGCGCTTGTTAGGTTGTGATACAGTAACAATACAGCAAGATCGGTTTAAAGCTGTGCGGGCTTTGCAGCAGAAATATGGTGGTGTTTGTGTGTTAAAGGGAGCTGGTACTTTAGTTGCAGATGCTGATAAAATTTATATTTGTACGGCTGGCAATCCTGGCATGGCGTCTGGCGGCATGGGAGATGTTTTAAGTGGTATTATTGGGGCTTTGTTAGCGCAAGGCTTAAATTTGACAGAGGCAGCTCGGCTTGGAGTTATGCTCCATTCACATGCCGCAGATTTGGCGGCTGAGAGATTTGGCGCGCGGGCGCTATTAGCAAGCGATCTTTTTCATACTCTTTGGAATTGAATATTCACAATGAAAATTGAGAGAGAGATAAAAACCGCTGATGAGATGATGGCTTTGGGGGCAGAGCTTGCAGGGCAATGTGCAGATAAGTGTGTGATCTATCTTAAAGGTGATTTAGGGGCTGGCAAAACTACTTTGGTGCGTGGGTTTCTGATGGCGCTAGGACACAAAGGCAAGGTTAAAAGTCCTACCTATACCTTGGTTGAGCCCTATAATCTCAATGGCAAGCAGATTTATCATTTTGATCTTTATCGCTTAAATAGTCCAGATGAGCTAGAATATATAGGGGTACGAGACTATTTTTCTGCAACTTCAATATCTCTAATTGAGTGGCCTGAGCGTGGCAAAGGTATGTTGCCAGAGGCTGATGTTATTTGCAAAATAGAGGTTGTACCCAGGGGTCGTCATGTACAAGTTGAAATTTGATTATGCGAAAAATATTACTGCTGTTTTTGTTGTTTGTCTCTCTGCCATCTTGGGCGGCACCAGCTAAGCTGCAAAATTTAAAAATTACTACAAATAAGCAACATGCTCAGCTAGTTTTTGGTTTGAGTCGG
Source organism: Gammaproteobacteria bacterium (assembly GCA_023133095.1). Classification (GTDB taxonomy): domain Bacteria; phylum Pseudomonadota; class Gammaproteobacteria; order UBA9339; family UBA9339; genus JAGLXC01. Next base: position 1,335 of record JAGLXC010000092.1, read on the forward strand.
CCAGTGCAATATCATATTTGGACTATGCATAAACCAGATCGGTTAGTGGTTGATCTGCATGATACGAAGTTAGCGATGCAGCCAAAAATTAACACCATGCATGGCATGATAAAAAAGGTCAGGATGGCTGAGCATAAAGGTAACCTTTTGCGGGTGGTTTTGGATTTGCAAATCAGCAAACCTGCTAAATATAAGAGCTATTTTTTAAAGCCAACTAAAACGCAGAGCAATCGATTAGTATTGGATTTAGGCTATAAAACAGCGACTAAAATCAAGTTGCAACCTCATGTGCCAAAGCATGTTACTACTGTTAAAAAGCCAAAAAAATTACGTAATGTAATCATTGTGATTGATCCAGGTCATGGCGGTAAAGATCCAGGTGCGACCGGACCGCATGGAACTCATGAAAAAAATGTGGTGTTAGCAATTGCTAAAGACATGCAGCAAATGATAGATGCAGAGTATGGCTTTACTGCAAAGTTAACTCGTCATGGTGACTATTTTATTTCATTACGGAGGCGACTTGCAATTGAGCGCCATGATCATGCTGATATGTTTATTGCTATTCATGCTGATGCTTATAGAGATCACGTTGCGCATGGCGCCTCAGTTTTTGCACTATCGCAGCGAGGGGCTACCAGTGAAGCAGCTCATTGGCTGGCACAAAAAGAGAATGAATCAGAATTAGGCGATGTTTTAGCGAACAAGAGTAATACTTTGCGGTCTGTGCTGATTGATTTAGCACAAACTGCTTCGATTAGTAGTAGTTTGATTCTTGGTGATTCTATTATTCAACAGTTAACAAAGGTCGCGACATTGCATCATGATTTTGTGGAACAAGCTGCTTTTGTAGTATTGAAAGAGCCTGATGTTCCATCATTGTTGGTAGAAACTGGGTTTATCTCTAATTCAAAAGAGGAGCGGCGTTTACGTAGTTCTGCGTATCAACATAAAATCGCGCATGCTTTAACTTTAGGTATTATTGATTATTATAAACATCATCCGCCGCGCGGTACTTTTTTGGCGGCCAAACGTGATAGAAATCTTTTAGGGTAATAATATATGCGAATAAAAATTTTAGATACACAATTGGCAAATCAAATTGCAGCAGGAGAAGTTGTAGAGCGACCAGCGTCAGTTGTAAAAGAGCTATTAGAAAATAGTTTAGATGCAGGTGCAACCCAAGTTGATATCGAAGTAAAGCAGGGTGGCGCGCAGCTAATTCAAATTCGCGATAATGGTTCTGGAATCCATAAAGATGATTTGGCTTTAGCGCTTAATCGTCATGCAACCAGTAAAATAGCAAGCCTGGATGATTTGACTAATATCAATACGTTGGGTTTTCGTGGTGAGGCTTTGGCCAGTATTGCTGCTGTATCGCGTTTAACAATTGGTTCTAAAGCGATAAATTCAGAGCATGCTTGGCAAGTTTTGGAAAATGAATTAAGTCCAGCCGCTCATCCACAAGGAACAACAATTGAAGTGCATGATCTATTTTATAATACCCCAGCCAGACGTAAATTTTTACGGACTGAAAAAACCGAGTTTAACTATTTAGAAGAGATCGTAAGGCGGATTGCATTAAGCAATTTTAATATTGGAATATCGCTTAAGCATAATGAACGAGTGGTTCATAATTTAGCTCCGGCACTAGATCAACTGCAGCAAGAAAAACGCATAGCTGCGATTTGTGGAACAACTTTTATGGCTAATGCGGTCTATATTACTACTGAAAATGCTGGATTAAAGTTGTCAGGCTGGTTAGGTTTGCCTACATTTTCGCGCAGTCAAACTGATCTGCAATATTTTTATCTCAATAAACGTATGGTGAGAGATAAGGTGATATCTCATGCTATAAAGCAAGCTTATCAGGATGTTATGCAATCAGGTCGTCATGCGGCTTTTGTCTTATATCTAGAGTTAGATCCTGCTTTAGTTGATGTTAATGTGCATCCTACTAAAAGTGAGGTTAGGTTTTGTGACAGCAGATTAATCCATGGTTTTATTATGCATGCTGTAAAACAGGCGATAGCAAATGCAGGCATTGTGCCGGCAGCTATGGCGACGATTGATAACACAATTTATGCGGCGCCAGAACAGTCAACCCAGTTTCGTTCCAAAACTGTTGTAACAGCTCCGTGGGAGAAACCAATAGAGCAACCTGAATTACAGATTCAGAATATGGCGCCACAATATCAAACAGCGAGTTATGTAAAACCAGTACAGCAAACAAACGTTGAGCCACAAATTGAACCACTTGGGAATGCGATAGCACAAATTCATGGCACCTATATTTTGGCAGAAAACAAAACCGGTTTAATTATGGTTGACATGCACGCAGCCCATGAACGAATTACCTATGAGCGCTTAAAAACAGCCTATGCTAAAAAAGGCATCATAGCACAACCATTGTTAATACCCTTTAGTATAGAGTTAAATACAAAAGAGGTTCAATATGCTGAGCAGTATCAGCAGGTGTTTAATGAATTAGGTGTAGCTATCGACACCTTAGGTCCAACCACAATCGTTGTACGCCAAATTCCAAATCTACTTAAAGACGCAAATGTTGAGCAGTTAATCCGTGATCTATTATCTGACTTGATTGAAAATAGCCGCAGTAATCTGGTAGAAGAGTATATTAATGAAATTCTTTCTACTATGGCGTGTCATGGCTCAGTGCGTTCTAACCGCCAGCTTACTATTCCTGAAATGAATACTTTGTTACGGGAGATGGAGCAAACTGAGCGTAGTGGTCAATGCGCCCATGGCAGACCTACCTGGGTTCAGTTGACACTACATGAGCTTAATACAATGTTTTTGCGGAATTAATGGTGGTCAAGGTGAAAAAAGTTCTAGCTCTTATAGGGCCAACTGCTGCAGGTAAAACAGCTCTTGCTATTGAGTTAACGCAACGGTTGCCGTGCGACATAATTAGCGTTGATTCCAGCATGGTCTATCGCGGTATGGATATTGGAACAGCTAAGCCTACACAGAAGGAACAAGAACTAGCGCCACATCGGTTAATTGATATTCGTGATCCAATTGATACCTATTCTGCTGCAGCTTTTCGGTTGGATGCTTTACGTGAAATAGAAGATATTTTGCAGCATGATCGCATTCCATTATTGGTTGGCGGAACTATGCTCTATTTTAAGGTGTTGCAGCAGGGTTTAACTGATTTGCCCTCAGCAGATCCAGCAGTGCGGGAGATGTTAGCAAAAGAGGCAGCATTAATTGGTTGGTCTGCAATGCATGAAAAACTTTTTAAGGTTGACCCTAAGGCAGCTGCACGAATTAATCCTAATGATGCGCAACGAATCGGCAGGGCATTAGAGATATATGAGATTAGTGGCTCTACCATGACTGCGTTATTTGCAGAAAAAAAACCAACACCATTGCCATATAATGTTATCAATATAGCAGTAGCACCAGCCGAGCGCAGTATTATCCACGAGCGTATTGCTAAGCGGTTGCAGCAGATGTTAGATAATAGTTTTGTAGATGAAGTGGCAGAACTGCGCAGCAATATTTTGGCTATAAATAATAGTTCATCTATGCCGCCATCTATGCGCGCAGTTGGATATCGCCAAATTTGGCAATATTTAGAAGGTGACTTAACCAAAGCTGAAATGATCGAAAAGGCCATTATTGCCACCCGGCAATTGGCGAAGAGGCAGCTAACCTGGCTTCGAAGTTGGCCAGACCTTAAATGGTTTGATAGTAAATATATAACTGTTGACAAGTTGATTCCTTTGATTGTATAATTCTGGATATGAAAACAATACGATTTTGTTCAAATGTAGAGAAGGCTCTTAAGTCTTTTGATGAAAAAGCAAGGCAGCGTATTTTAATACTTCTTCTGCAGCATTAATCCAACGTGTGAATAGCAGCTGCTAGAGTAACAGGAGGCCAGTGAGCATGACAGCGAAAACTAAAAGTGATAATAATATCTTTGCAGATATGGGCTTTGAGGAGACTGAGGCCAGAGAGCTCCAATTTCGCTCCTTTTTGATGATTGTTATCGTTAAGTATGTAAAGGCAGAGGGCTTAACCCAGAAAGAGGCTGCGCAAAAATTAGGGGTAACTCAATCCCGCATTAGTAATTTGAAGCATGGTAAAATCGATCTATTTAGTGTTAGTATGCTACTGGTTATGTTAGAGAGAGCAGGCTTTAGAATCTATGAGAATATTCAGATTAATGCTCCAAATTTATTTAGCTATCATGATATTGGAAAGACATTGCAAGCTTGTGCTGATGAATAAATATGCAATCAAATCCATCTAACCTTATTGTCTTAGTTCATGTTTTTTTCCCCAGTAAAGGCGAATCTAGCTCTTCATCTGCTGCGCGTATTACCTCTGATGAAAGTTTAGCCGAATTTAAAGAGCTTGCTAGATCAACTGAAGCTGAAATTGTCAGCGTGGTTACCAGTAAAAGAGTGAAGCCAGCTGCTAAATATTTTATCGGTAGTGGTAAGGCAGAAGAGTTGCGGATGTTAGTAGAGGCCGAAGAGGTTGGACTGGTAATTTTTAACCACTCTTTAACTCCTGCGCAGGAACGGAATCTAGAGAGTTTGTTACAGTGTCGAGTTTTAGATAGAACAGGTTTGATTCTTGATATTTTTGCGCGGCGGGCTCGGAGTTTTGAAGGGCGGCTGCAAGTTGAGTTAGCGCAGTTGCAATATTTAGCAGCCAGGGTGGTACGGGGCTGGAGCCATTTAGAGCGTCAAAAGGGCGGTATTGGTTTGCGAGGTCCAGGTGAAACTCAGCTCGAAGTAGATCGACGTTTGATTGGTGATCGGATTAAGATGATTCAAAAACGTCTGGTTAAGGTGCGGTCACAGCGAGCAGAGGGGCGGCGAGCTAGGCTGCGGGCTGAAATCCCAACCGTATCACTGGTTGGTTATACCAATGCGGGAAAATCAACACTTTTTAATAGTTTAACTACAGCTAGTGTACATGCAGCAGATCAGTTGTTTGCTACCTTGGATCCAACTTTACGGCGGATTGAGTTGCCCGAGGTTGGAGCCGCGATTTTGATTGATACGGTTGGTTTTATTCGTCATTTACCCCATGATTTAGTTGCAGCGTTTCAAGCTACATTAGAGGAGACAGTAGCTGCAGATCTATTGCTGCATGTAATTGATGCTAGTGATCCAGAGCGGCGTGAAAAAATTGGTGCTGTTAATCAGGTGTTGAAGCAGATTGGGGCTGATCAGATTCCGCAGTTATTGGTTTACAACAAAATTGATATGATAGCAGATAAAGAGCCGCGTCTTGATTATACAAGTGACAGCCAGCCGCGAAGTGTAAGGGTTTCTGCTGTAAGTAATGATGGACTTGATTTGCTATCACAAGCTTTACAGCAATTATTAGCTGGTGAAATGGGGGAGTATGAGTTTGATTTAGAGCCTGGCGAGGGCAAATTACGGGCTAGATTATACCGGTTAGGGATCGTGTTAAAAGAGGAGGTGGATCAGGCTGGGAATTGTCATTTAACTGTGCGACTCAAAAAACGCGATTTTCTTGCTCTTTAACTATTGACATTAATGGATTTATGTCTCAGAATGCTCTGTTCTTTGTATTGGAGGGGTTCCCGAGTGGTCAAAGGGATCAGACTGTAAATCTGACGGCTCAGCCTTCGTAGGTTCAAGTCCTACCCCCTCCACCAGAATGAAGGGTTTTTTTAGTGTGCGGGTGTAGTTCAATGGTAGA
>JAGLXC010000093.1 GCA_023133095.1 Gammaproteobacteria bacterium
CTGCCTTTACTGTAAGCTTATTATTTTGTAGATAGATCTCCACATCCAGATCTACAATCGATAAATTATCGGGAATTATATATAACGCTCGCCAGGCATCTGCTTGCGGTCTGCGAAATATAGCTATAACACCAACATAGCGACAATCTTTATTGCGCTTTAAAACTGTAGTTTTTTTACTATTAGGTTTAACAGTAAGCTGCTGCTTATCCAGTATGTCTTTATTTAAAACAGCTTGGTCGTCTTGCCATAATTGGCGAAAAGTTGCCTGCTGAAATGCATTTTTATCACGCAATTGATAGATCTTCACCTGAATTGGTAATGATTTTCCTGCCTGATCCTGATTAAGATTAGCTGCAGCATTAATATTGACATCAATTGGCGCTGGCGTACAACCGACCAATAAAATTGCCAAAATTAATAACCAACAAACATTAATTTTTTTACTCTCTATTTTCATAACTTCTCCTTAGAACAAATTTTCACATAAGCATTAAGAAACCCTGGCACAACCAAATCACGATAACGTGCCTTTTGATTATGTTTTAACTCTGAAACCACAGTTTGCAACTTGCTCTTTGATGTTTTATTGCTTGCTATTTTTTCTTCCAGCACTTGCACTGCTTGGATCGCAACACTATCTAAAGCTGTCGTTAATATCAGCTGCTGATCTACTAATGCATCAAAGATGGCTTGTAGTTGCTCACCTCTGTTTTTTCCATCAGCTAACAATTGCTGCAGACCTGCGTTTATATTTGCGCCCTGCAATAATTCCTGTAACCCTGGAAAAACCCGCTCACGATTTAAGCCAAACTCATCAGCAAAATGTAGCTGCCCTGCAATCAACCTCACAATACCTTTTAACAATAGGCAATTTGCTGCCGAACCATTGACATTGCCTGACTTTTTAGGCTTCACACTTTTTTTGGTTATTTTTGCATTAGTCATGCAAGATAGTTTATGGGAAAAAACAATAAAAAAAAATACGGCAAAAAATACTGTAGTCTATTACAGCACTATTGCAATAGAAGATATATCTGAGATATCAGGGTTATAAATATTAAGCGCCAGGACAACAGGACGTTGCCCTGGCGTTACTCTGCAAAAATCTACAGATGCGAGTCAGCGGGCCCTCATGAGCCAAAAGCTATCGCTCGCAGGCGCAGGCGTTTGGCCTAGCAGGCAGTACTTAAACATCCCCAATAGTCGCAACCATTACTGCCTTAATGGTGTGCAATCTATTCTCGGCCTCATCAAATACAACGGAGTGTTTACTACGAAATACTTCATCAGTAACTTCCATCTCTTTCAGACCATATTTCGCCTCAACATCTCTACCAATATCGGTATTTAGATCATGGCAGGCTGGCAAACAATGCATAAAGATCATATTGGGATTATTAGTTTTGTTAATCATCTCCATGTTTATTTGATATGGAGATAACTCTTTAATTCTTTCAGCGAATTTATCCTCTTCGCCCATAGAGACCCATACATCGCTATAGATAACATCGGCATCTTTTACTGCCTTACCTATATCTTCTAATAGTTCAATTTTGCCGCCAGTTTCGTTTGCAACTGCTCGCATTTCAGCAACCAGCTTTTCATCTGGAAATAGATGTTTAGGTGCAAGGGCAACAAAATGCATTCCCATTTTAGCGGCTCCAATCATTAAAGAGTTGCCCATGTTATTACGCGCGTCGCCAACATAGACAAATTTTACTTTGTGCAAGGGTTTGTCGATATGCTCTCGGACGGTTAAAAAGTCAGCTAAAATTTGGGTTGGATGATAGAGGTCGGTTAAGCCATTCCATACTGGAACGCCTGCATATTTTGCTAGATCATCTACAGTTTTTTGTTTAAAACCACGAAATTCAATCCCATCATAAAAGCGACCTAGTACTTTAGCTGTATCTTCAACCGACTCTTTTTTCCCCATCTGGCTATTTGATAAAAAGGTAACTTGAGCGCCTTCGTCATAAGCTGCAGCCTCAAAAGCGCATCTGGTTCTGGTTGATGTTTTTTCAAACAACAAAACAATATTTTTGCCAGTTAAAGTTGTTCCTTTAATTCCAGCGCGTTTTTTAGCTTTTAAATCATGGGATAGATCTAAAAGATATTTTATCTCTTCTGGGGTGAACTCTTTTAAAGTTAAGAAATGTTTTCCTCGTAGGTTTATAGGCATAGTTTTTCTCCAATAGAAAATTAATAATTAATAGTAAGAAACCTCTTTTGCATCAGCTACAATATGGGTTCCGGTTGTGCCACTGATAATCTCTTTTAGGCAAGATAGTTTTCCAATAGCAGCAAATTTTCCGGTATTTACAGCAAACCTGGAGGCTGCAGTAATCTTTGGCCCCATTGAACCTTTAGCAAAGTCCATATCCAATAGTGCTTGCGGTGATGCTGTTTTGATAGATTTTTGCTCAGGCTTACCCCAGTTCACGCAAGCAGCCTCTACATCAGTTAAAATGACTAAAGCATCTGCGCCCAATTTTTCAGCGATTAGCGCTGCAGTATTATCTTTATCAATTACAGCC
>JAGLXC010000094.1 GCA_023133095.1 Gammaproteobacteria bacterium
GGCGCTTGATCATAAACTGGCCCAATCGGTTTAGATGGCGCCCTAAATGCAGGGTCATTTTTATCCACTAAAACCTGTGTTAGCAATGTTACCGCAGGCTTATCTGGTAATTGATTGCCGAGCTCTTGCTGAATTAAATATCCAATCATGCCTTGCGATTCAGCATCTAAAACATCTAATGGATATGGTTTAACTTTGGTATAAGCCTCATTTTGTAATGCTAACAAACCAACCTGCGGACCATTACCATGACAAACAACTACTTGATGCTCTCGCGCTAGTTCAGCAATAGCTTTTGCTGTTAACTTCACATTTTTACGTTGCAATTCAGACTCTAACGGCTCGCTTCTTTGTAAGAGCGCATTGCCACCCAGTGCTATTACTATTAACATTTTGATTCTCCTTTAATTATAAATCTCTCTCAATCGGACACGACATACAACGCGCGCCACCACGACCACGACCCAATTGTTCACCTGGGATCGTTAACACTTCAATACCTGCTCGCTCTAAAGCAGCGTTAGCATGAATATTGCACTCATAGCCAATCACTTTTCCAGGTGCAATGGTAAGTAAATTGCTGCCATCATTCCACTGCTCCCTGGCCTGAATCACTGGATTATCACTAATCTCAAGAAAGCTTACCTTACCTCCGCCAAGCTCTTTAGCAATTGTCTTACGCAAATCTTTGGCTTTATGTAACTCTAACCCTGCTTTATTATTGCCAGGAGTAATAATCCAGCTAACAATATCCTCTATATTACAAGGAAAAGCAGTACAAAAGGTATTATGATCTACCATAGTTAGAACTGTATCTAGATGCATTGATGCCCTATTTTTCGGAATCTCTATCGCAATAACCTTCTCTTTATCTCCTTTTTCAAACAGTCGATGAGCTAAGGCTGCTATTGTCTGCGGATTGGTACGTTCACTAATACCAATCAAAACACAGCCTTGATTTAAGACTAATACATCACCGCCTTCGATACTATGAAATTCTGATTTTAATTCACTTCCATCTAACCAGGTATTAAAATTCTCCTGCGTAAACATAGGATGAAATTTGTATATTGCTGCAATATTTAAAGTTTCACCTCGACGTGCGGGCCAATACATAGGATTAATAGAGACCCCATTTCCGATCCAACATGATGTATCACGAGTAAAATAGTGGTTGGGCAATGGTGGAATAACAAAATCATTACGGCTTAGAAATTCAGATAATAGTTTAGCATTAGGCATATCTAACTCATCCCAGGTTAAGCCACCACATAAATTTATTGCCAACTGCTTGGCATCCATAGTAAATAGATACTCATATAATTTATTGCCAAGATCACTTTGATGATACAAACGTTTTAAGGTGTATTTTAATAGCCACTTTTTTGCCTCTTGATTCTCCAAGGTCTCTTGCAATAATTGTCTCAGCAAATAGACCTCAACACCATTACTGCGTAAGATATTTTCAAAGCAGCAATGCTCTTCAAAAGCTTTTTCTGGCCACAATACATCATCAAATAACAGTTCATCACAATTATCTGGTGTTAAGCGATGCAGAGCCAATTCTGGACAATGCAAAATCACTTTACGTAATATGCCAATCTCTGATTCTATTCTCATTACAACGCTCCCTCTTTTTGCCATATAACCCAACCATATAGTGGCACACTTAAAAATACTAACATTGAACCATAAAAAATTATCTCTTTGCCTGAGCCAAACATAGCCCAAAAAGCATATAATCCTGCAATTAATGCTACGATTATTTGAAAAATATCACTTTTTGTTATTTTAGGATTTTGCCTCATGGTAATAATAGATGCGATTGCCGTATACAAATATGGAATTAAAGAGGTCAAAGCCGCAATTAAAATAATAATCTCAAATTGCTTTATCAAATTTGGACTTATGGTGAAAAATAGCAGTGCAGTAATCAAGATCGCAGTAATAATTAGGCCCCAGGCAGGAACTCCAGCTCGATTACGTTTAGCAAAAATCTGCGGAAATAATTTATCATCAGCAGCTGCCATTGGAACTTGACCTTGTAATAATACCCAACCATTTAAACACCCAAAACAAGAAATTGCAGCGCCTGCTGCAATCAACCAACTACCCCAGTGGCCAAAAATTATAGCCGCTGCTGCTGCAAATGGTGAGGTAGATTGGGCTAAAACATCCGCTGGAATCATGCCCATGATAGCAGTAGAACTAGCAATATAGGCAACAGCAGCTATCAAAGTACCTAATAACGTAGCGAGCGGAATATTTCGCCTGGGGTTATCAACATTTCCAGCTGGCACAGTAGCTGACTCTACCCCAATAAAAGCCCATAAAGTTAAAGTAGCAGCATAAGAGACTGCAGAAAAATTAGAGTGATGCGATATATTAAAACTATTAGTTAAATATTCCGGATGAAAATACCACCAACCAAAAATACCAATTAACAAAATAGGAACTAACTTTAAAATAGTCGTAACCAGAGCCATTAAACCCGCAGAGCGCACGCCAATTATATTCACTATAGTCAAAAGCCAGATAGCAATAATGGCAACCCAACAGCCGATGACAGGATTATGGAAAGTTGGAAAAAATACAGCTAAATATCCAACCATAGCAATAGCAATTGCAGCATTACCAACCCAAATTGCAATCCAATAATTGTAAGCGGTTTGAAAACCGATAAAATCACCAAAGCCAGCTTGAGCATAAGCGTATGGACCACCAGATTTTGGGATCACCAAGCTCATCCTGGCAAAAACTATTGCTAACGCGAAAGCTCCTATAGCAGTAAGAACCCAGGAAAACAGACTAATGCTACCAATACTCGCTAAACTTGCGGGTAGTAAAAACACTCCTGAACCAATCATGTTTCCGGCCACAAGTGCTGTTAACATCCACAACCCAAGCTTTTTCGATGATTTATTGCTCACAGTTAATCCCTCACCAATTAAAACATTGATAAAATTGTATCATGAATTATAAAAACGTAGTATACAATTTAAGTGAATTTAACAATTTGAGAAAAATCAGATGATTAAAAAAATATTTTATTCTTGTATCTTGTTTAGCTTGTTAATTAGCAATGCCATGGCAATCCCAAAAGACATGACTAATAGTTCAGTACAATATGCCCATGCTGGCGATGTTGTGAAAATACCATTTGCTGATATTGCTGCTGCTTGTGATTTTTCTAGGCAAATTGTTAGAGTACCAGATAGCACCCCACCGCTTTATGAGTGCATTTATATCGGTAGATATCGTAGGAACCATTAAACTTTGTAAGACATTATCGACATAAAATGTAAGACATTATTTAAACCTCTGTAAGATAAGATCATATCTTTAGAGCCTATAAAATCTGATGCCTAATGTAACCAACTGATAAAAAACACATTTTTTATCCGCGGTTAACAAACAACTTTAACACCACGCCATAATGCTATGTTTTTATATTTGCACAACTCAAAAAAAGGTACTAAACTTATATCATGTTCAGGATGAATGTAGTTAAGTTAAGCGAAAAAATGGAATTTGCAGTGTAAGGATACACTGTTAGCAAGAAGCTGACGTTAACTTGATCATATGTCTAAGAGACAGATCGGGACCTGAATAAAATGGAGAAACCTCTAAAAGGATTTAGCCAGGTCCCGGCACTCTCTCTAATCTCGTAATTTTTTAAGTGCTTGCCTAATATGCTTTATCGCATAATCTATCTCTGCTTCGGTGGTAAATCGCCCCAGAGAAAAACGGATTGCGCTTAAGGCCAGAGCATCGCTTACGCCTATTGCCTTTAGCACATAGGAGGCCGCTGTTCCCGCAGAAACGCAAGCTGAACTGGTTGATACTGCAAGATCTGGCAATTGCCCTACCAACTCTTCACCTTTGACGCCACCAAAACTAATATTTAAATTATTAGCAACGCGCTGTTTTATATCACCATTGACATAGACATCCCCCATTGCACAAATGGCCGCCAATAACTGATCTCGAAGTTGCGTAATGCGTATACTCTCTGCCTCCATCTCTTGCTCTGCAATCTGAAATGCCTCTCCCATCGCAGCAATCTGATGCACTGGTAAAGTTCCTGACCGCATCCCAAACTCGTGGCCGCCACCATGCATCTGTGGCTCTAACCTGATTCGTGGCGCCGGCTCATGCCTTACAAATAACGCGCCAATACCTTTCGGCCCATAAGCCTTGTGAGCTGAAAAGGCCATTAAGTCAACTGGCAATGACCTCACATCCAGAGGAATTTTCCCGGCCGCCTGCACTGCATCAACATGAAACACAATCCCTCGTGGCTTTAATAAATT
>JAGLXC010000095.1 GCA_023133095.1 Gammaproteobacteria bacterium
CTGGTTGTTTGCCCGCTTTTAATGCCTTTACGGCTTGCTCTAAAAATTCCATGTAGAGGTTAAAGCCAATTGCATGGATTTGTCCGCTTTGCTCTTCGCCCAGGATTTCTCCAGCTCCGCGGATCTCAAGGTCATGGGTGGCTAGGGTAAAGCCTGCGCCTAAATCTTCCATGCTGCTTATTGCATCGAGCCGTTTTTCGGCATCGCGTTTAAGATTTTCTTTTGAGCGCACGAGCAAATAGCTATAGGCCTGGTGATGAGAGCGGCCAACGCGTCCGCGTAGTTGGTGCAAGTTGGCCAGGCCAAAATTGTCAGCATTGTTGATGATTATGGTGTTTGCTGTAGGGATGTCGATGCCAGATTCTATGATTGTGGTGCAAACCAGGAGGTTGAAGCGGAGATGGTAGAAATCGGTCATTATATTTTCTAATTGGCGTTCGTGCATTTGACCATGGGCAAATTTGATTTTGGCTTCTGGCACAATTTCAGCAAGAGTTTGGACTGTTCGTTCTATGGTTGCTACGTCATTATGGAGAAAATAGACCTGGCCACCGCGCATTATTTCGCGCAGCACTGCTTCACGGATTAAGGCGTCATTGTAGTCATGTACAAAGGTTTTAATAGCCCGGCGTTTGGCTGGTGGTGTTGCGATAATCGATAGGTCTCTAATGCCTGTTAGTGACATGTTCAGGGTGCGGGGAATAGGCGTGGCTGTTAATGTCAGGATGTCAATATCGCTGCGGTGCGATTTTATTCGCTCTTTTTGTTTTACCCCAAAGCGATGCTCTTCATCGACAATTAAGAGCCCTAAATTTTTGAAGATAATATCTGGTTGTAGCAGTTTATGGGTGCCGATTACTATGTCGACAGTGCCGTTAGTCAGTCCTTCAACGACCTCTTTTTGTTCGGTTTTGGAGTTAAACCGTGACAGCATGGCAATTTTTATGGGCCAATCGGCAAAGCGATCCTGGAAGTTGTTGTAGTGTTGCTGGGTTAAAAGGGTGGTTGGGGTCAGGATTGCAACCTGTTTGTTGTTGCTTGCAGCAATAAAGGCTGCGCGTAAGGCTACCTCTGTTTTGCCAAAGCCTACATCACCGCAGATCAGGCGATCCATGGTGCGGTTGCTTTCCATATCTTCTAATACCTGTTTGATGGCGTTTTGTTGGTCTGGTGTGGTTTCAAATGGGAAAGTGCCGGAGAATTTTTCATATTCTGGTAAAGAAATAGTACAGCTGAAGCCGGTTTTTGCAGCGCGCCTAGCATATATATCTAGTAATTCAACGGCAACATCATGAATTTTTTCTTGGGCTTTACGTTTGGCTTTTTCCCACTGTTTAGAGCCTAGCGAGTTGTAGGGTGCATTTTCAGGGCTGGCTCCCATGTAACGGCTGATCAGATGTAATGAGGCAATTGGGACATAGAGTTTGGCTTTGTCAGCATATTCAAGGCTTAAGTATTCGCCAACGCTATCTGCTGTGCTAATGGTCTCAAGCCCAAGATAGCGGCCAATTCCATGTTCTATATGTACTACTGGATCGCCAATTTTTAATTCAGTTAGATCACGGACGATGGCTTCAGGATCAGCTAGTTTTTGTTTCCGCAGGCGGCGCTGCATAACTGTTTCCTGGCCAAAAAGCACAGTCTCTGGGATCAACACCAGGTTATTTTGCCAGAGTCCGCGATCCAGCTTTCCAAGGCAGATGCCTAATGGTGTTGTATCTGCTAGAAAATCTTGCCAGCCAGAATAGATTTTAGGTGCTAGGTTGATGCGTTTTAGTAGTGTTAGTAGGGCTTCGCGGCGGCCAGCTGATTCTGCGCAAAAGAGAATTCGTTGGTTGGTGACAGAGCCTACGAAGTTTTCCAATTTAGCTAAGGGCTTAGTTGCTTTGCTCTCTATGGTTAAATCTGGCAGCTCCTGGCTTTTGTGGTTAATAATTCCGATTTTTGGTTTGGGGCCATCTATTTGGATGCGAGCAAAATTTTTCATTTGGCCAAATAGTTGATCTACAGTGAGAAATAGATTAACGGGCGGTAAGAGCGGACGAGTGATGTCGAAATGTAGCTGCTCATAACGTTGGTTTAGTTCGTGCCAAAAGGTCTCTGCTGGTTCATGCAATGCATTAATAGATATCAATAACCCATTGTTTGGAAAATAGTTTAATATGGTATCAGTGGCATCAAAAAAGAGTGGGAGATAGTATTCAATTCCCGGCGCACTCTGTCCGCTAACTATATTTTGGTATAAGGGGCTGGAGTCAGTTTTATCTGGGAAATGTTCTTGCCATTTTTGGCTAAATTTAGCGATACTGGTTGGATCTAATGGGCATTCGCGCGCAGGCAGGAGATGAATTTTTTCTATCTCTTGTAAAGATCGCTGGGTTTCTGGGTCAAATTCGCGGATAGATTCTACCTCATTGTCAAACAGATCAATGCGATAGGGGACTTTACTACCCATTGGGAAAAGATCTATAAGTTCGCCTCGGATAGAATATTCACCGTGCTCCATAACTTGATTGACGCAATAATAGCCTTTTTTATTCAACGAATTACGAAGTTCAATTAAATCTATTTCTTCGCTCTTGCTAAGAACAAAGCTATTGTTAGTAAGATAGCTTTGTGGGACCAATCGCTGCATGGTGCTAGCTACTGTGGTTATCAGGATGCCTTTTTTTAACTCTAGTAATTGATATAGGGTTAATAGGCGCTCAGAGATAATATCTTGATGGGGTGAAAAGCGATCGTAGGGCAATGTTTCCCAGTCCGGTAAGCATAGTATTGGAAGCTCAGATGGTACAAAAAAGCTCAGCTCATGGGTTAAATGGGACGAAGTTAGCATGTCAGGTACTATGACTACTACAGGACCTGTATGTTCTGCTGCAGCCTTGCAGATTGCAAGAGCTGTAGCACTACCGTAGAGTTTATCCCAGTATGTGCTGGTTTTTGTATCAGTTTGTTTCATGCAATTGTCTTTTTTTATGTTAAATATGTTAAAATGATCTGCTATTACTATTTTAACACTATGGAGACAACAATGTTTGAATTTTCTACTAAAAAATTATCCATATCAGAGGTATGGTTGGCTAGCTTTGCTCTTTATAAACAAGTTTTTCGCAAAATTTGGTATTTAGTTTTACTGATGGTGGCAATAATTCTTGGTAGCCATATTATCGGTAACCTTATGCACGTCACAACTACTGCTGCAGCTAAACAGCTGTCACATATCTCAATGATAGGAGTGCTGATAGAGGCTTTAGGAGCGATTATTGGCTTATTTATTATGGCTATAATTGTTCACCGTATCTATAATTTAGTTACTGATTCTGCGTTTCATCTTAAAACATCGGTGCGTTATATTGCTTCAAAGTTTTTAATCATTTTTTCTTGTCTCGTAGTTGTTTATATTGCTGTGGTTGCAGGAATAGTACTATTTGTTATACCAGGTCTATTTCTTGGTATCCTATTTATGTTCAGCCTATTGTGTATTATATTTGATAATGCTGGTTGGCTGGGAGCAATCAAAATGAGCAGTAAGCTGGTCTGGGGTGACTGGTGGCGAGCTTTTCTGATTTTTATAGTGCCATCTACAGTTATTACCATGGTGCAATTAGGGTTGAGCTTTGTTTTTAAAAGCAATATCTGGGTTCTGATGGTAATCACAGCGCTGGCTATGACAGTGCTAAAGCCCTATTTAGATTCTGTACTGTTGGTACTATTTAATGATCTAAAGCTGCGTAAAAAAGCAGTAGTTATTCAGGCGTAACCGTAGGGGTGACCCTTGCGGTCGCCCGCGTCTCCTCTTCAATAACACCAGGATTTTCTTGGGCTTTAGCTTTTTTTGCCCTACTAGCCTTAAGCATTATTATGGCTGTATAGGTTATAATACCTATTACTAACCACTGCAAAATTTGAAGCGGTAGGGATTTT
>JAGLXC010000096.1 GCA_023133095.1 Gammaproteobacteria bacterium
GTCGTGATAAAAAATATACTGAAGCAGTAGCAGAACTGGTTCAAGCAGTTAAGGACAATAAGCCAAATAAGGTTGCTAAGATATTTAAAAAGAATCAAGATAGAGCTAAAGAGCTAGCAAATGCTGTTTGTAGTGATTCTAAATGGTCTATTTTATGTCATGCAGCACATGCTGGTTTTGTTGAGATAGCAAATATGTTAACTACATCTGGTGCTGTAGTTAATGCGACTACTCCAGAGGGTGAAACTGCTCTATACTTGGCTTCTAGGTCGGGCCATGTAGGAGTTGTGACTGTATTATGTGGTGCTCCAGATATAGATATAAATCTTGCAAATACAAGAGGCGAAACTTCTTTGTTTGTTGCTGCTGCTCTAAACAAGACAGAGGTGGTTAATAAGCTAGTTGACCAGAAAAAGATTTGTCTTAATCAGGCAACCATAGACGGTCAGACTCCGGTGTTTATAGCTGCATTTAGGGATTATGAGAATGTGGTTGCAAGATTAGCTCAAGCTGAAGCTGATGTAAATGTTTCAACCAGTGAGAAAGAGACTCCTTTGTCTGTTTGTATCAGCAATAGCCATGAAAATATTTTTGATATATTGCTGGGTACTAATAAGGTAGATACGAGACAGTTAGTAAACGATGGCAAGACGCTGTTAAGTTTGGCGGTAGAAGCTGACAATCAATTGTTTGTCAGAGCGTTATTATTATGTTCTGATGTTAATCAATTAGGAGCAAATGAACTAACTCCATTGTTGACAGCTATATTTCATGATTTATTTAATATGGCAGACATGTTGTTGAAAGCCGATGGAATTGATAAAAATTGTAAGAGCAAAGATAAGAAAACTCCTGCGCATTTTGCTGCTGGTAATGGAAATTTAAGTATATTAAAGTTACTTTATGATAATAGCGTAAAAATTGATCAGCCAGATGACGATAGAAAAATTCCCTTAGACTATGCTGTCGATGAAGAGTGTAGACTATTTCTAATCCAGAATATGCCTAAGCCAACACCTATTATCAATACAGAGGGTATAGATGCAAATAAACTAGCGCGGTCATATATTATCCCTCGTTCAAATTATCAAATAAAATATAAATTGGGTGAAGGAGGTTTTGGTGCAGTATATTCAGCTATTCATCCTGGGTGGGGGGGAGTTGCTGTGAAGCAGTTACATGTTAATATGCAGGATGGTAGAGCACGAGATGAGTTTTTCAAAGAAGTTAACACAATGATGCAATTACGCCATCCTAATGTTGTTATGCTATATGGAGTCTGTTTAGAGCAGAACACTTTTTCTATAGTGATGGAGAGAATGACTGGATCGCTTGCTGATTTTTTGTATATATTTCATGGTGATAGTACGCAAACTCCATTGGAGGTCTGCGTTGACTGGGCATTAAATATTGCTAGTGGCTTATCCTATTTGCATTATCTGCAAATTTTGCATCGTGATTTAAAGGCTGCAAATATTTTATTTAATGGGAAGGTTTGTAAATTAAGTGATTTTGGTATCTCAAGACCTATAGATAGTGCTACAATTAGAGGTGGTCACGTAGCTGGGACCATTTGGTGGCTTGACCCTGAAGTGTTAGATTCTGATCCTACCAGCAATAAATCTATGACATTTGCATCTGATGTTTATAGTTTTGGGGTGACATTGTGGGAAATTGTCTCAACAAAAACTCCATTCTCTAATATAGCAGCAGGTATTACTGAGGCAGCACAGATAGAAAGAATAGTGCAAGGAGAAAGGGAGGCGATTCCTGCTGACTGTGATCCAAAAATTGCAAATTTAATTGGACGATGTTGGGCGCAGCGTGCTGAAGATAGACCGAGAATCACAGAGGTTAGGAATGCTCTGGAGGTTATGCACAAAGAAATAGAAGAATCGAAATACGCAGCAAAGCAATAGATTGTCATTGTGGTCGTCTGTTAGATTTATGGATATAGTATCCAGTCATTTTTATTTAGGTTGCGCAAGAAACATCCTGGGCAATATAAAGTTCATGTGATTTGGGATAATGCTGGATATCATTGTAGCAAGCTGGTACAAGATTTTGCCGAAGAGTTAGGAATAGAAATACATTATTTGCCACCTTATTCGCCGAATCTAAATCCTATCGAGCGATTATGGAAAATAA
>JAGLXC010000097.1 GCA_023133095.1 Gammaproteobacteria bacterium
ATTGAGCATATATTTACCGATTTTGATGAGCTATATGGCGATCGTCATGCTAGTAAAGGTTCAGCTTTGGTGGCAGGAATCGCAAGGTTAGATGGGCTGCCAGTAATGGTTATAGGGCATCAAAAGGGCCGCTCAACCAAAGAGAATTTAGAGCGCAATTTTGGCATGCCGAACCCAGAAGAGTACAGACGGGCTTTACGCCTTATGAAAATGGCAGAAAAATTTAAGTTACCGCTTTTTACCTTTATTGACACCCCTGGTGCATATCCTGGAATTGCAGCAGAAGAGCATAACCAGAGTGAAGCAATCGCACGCAATCTATTTACAATGGCGCAGCTAAAAACCCCCATTATTTGTACGATAATGGGTGAAGGTGGCTCAGGCGGTGCCCTAGCTATTGGGGTTGGTGATTGCGTATTAATGTTGCAATATAGCATCTATTCAGTGATTTCACCGGAGGGTTGTGCCTCTATTTTATGGCGCAGCCAGGATAAGGTGGCTGAAGCTGCAGAAGCACTTAAGGTAACAGCAAAGGAGCTATTAGAATTAAAAATTATCGATCAAATAGTGCCAGAGCCGTTGGGCGGTGCGCATCGCGATATGGCAACTATGGCTGATACTTTAAAGCAAGCGCTGCTAGAACGATTAAATATGCTAAAATCGCAGACGCAAGAGCAATTGCTAAGCAAGAGACATGAACGTTTGCTGAAATTTGGTAAACCTTAACCTAAAAATATAACCATAAAGATGTTTACTCCTGAAAAACTATCTAACAAGCTTAGATCCTTGACCCATAAGCGGCGTTTTTTAGTCGCATATAGCGGCGGTATGGATTCGCATGTTTTGTTGCATAGTTTAGTAGCGTTACGAGAACAATATAATTTAGAAGTGCGAGCAGTACATATAAATCATGGTTTAAGTGAAAATGCCTCTGCATGGGTTTGCCATTGTAAGCAAGTATGTCAAGATTTAGCGCTAGATTGTGTAATACAATCTGTAGATGTCCCAGCAGCATTAGCCTTAAGGCCAAAGCATAGCCCGGAAGCCGTAGCACGCGAGTTGCGTTATCAAGCCTTAGCCAAATTATTAACTGAAGATGAGTGTTTGGTAACAGCACATCATGCAGATGATCAAACTGAAACGTTACTCTTGCAACTATTGCGTGGATCAGGAGTTAAGGGTTTGGCTGCAATGCCGGCAGAGAAAGATTTTATGGCAAGCTTATTGCTGCGACCGTTGTTAGAGTTCTCCAGAGCAGAATTATATGAATATGCAAAGGTAAATAAGCTTAATTGGATTGAAGATGAGAGCAATGAAAATATAGGCGTAGAGCGTAATTTTATTCGGCATAAGTTATTGCCAGTTTTAAAGGAGCGTTATCCTGCAGTATTAAAAACAACAGCTCGTTCAGCATCTCATTCTGCAGCTGCTAGCGAAATGTTAACAGATTTAGCAGCGCAAGATTTTTTAGTAGCTCGAGGTAGTGTAGATAAGACTCTTTCTATAAAAAAGCTATTGCAATTAAGCAGTGCGAGACAAGATAATCTACTGCGTTATTGGCTGGATAAATTAGGTTTCCCAACGCCAAACAGTATAAAATTAGCCCATATTAAGAGCGATGTTTTACAGTGCCGCTCGGATGCAAACCCAATCGTGAGCTGGAAAAATGTTGCAGTCCGCAGATTTCGTGATGATATCTATGCGATAGATACTCTGGCTGTAACGCAAAAAAACCTAAACTTAAATTTCCGTAAGCCAGGGGAGAGGTGTAAAATAAAGGGACGTAAAGGCAGGCATGCGCTAAAAAAGATTTTTCAAGAGCTAGGAATTCCGCCGTGGCAGCGTGACACAACACCGCTGCATTATCAAGATGGAGAATTGGTCGCGGTGGGTGATCACTATTTTAATCCTTTATTAAGAGGCGAAAATGATGAGTAAAAATCAAACCCAAAGGGTATATTTGGATAACAATGCAACAACACCACTACACCCTGAAGTTAAAAAAGTTATGCGAGAGGCTTTAGAACTCTATGGTAATCCTTCCAGTTTGCATACTGAAGGCCGTGAGGTTAGAGCTATAATAGAAAATGTTCGTGCAGAAACAGCTGCTTTTTTAGGGGCAAAATCAGAAGAGATCATTTTTACTGGTAGTGGCACTGAGGCAAATAATACGATTTTATCTATGGTGGCGACGATGCCACGCAAAGAGATTATTACTTGTGCTATTGAACATCCAGCAATTTTAGAGCCAGCAGAGCATTTAAAAAAACAGGGATGCAAAGTTACTATTTTACCGGTTGATAAATATGGCAAAGTTGATTTAGATGCCTTAAAAAAGGCTATTTCTACAGAAACAGCACTGGTTACAATTATGTATGCCAATAATGAAATTGGTACAATTCAAGATATAAAAACCATTGCTGCTATTGCGCATGAGCATGGAGCGCTATTTCATACCGATGCTATTCAAGCTGTTGGTAAAGTGCCAATTAATGTTGTTGACGAAGAGATCGATTTTTTAACTCTATCAGGCCATAAACTTTATGGTCCCAAAGGCATCGGTGCTCTATATATAAAACAGGGAGTACCATTTGATGCCTTTATGTTAGGCGGCCATCAGGAGCTGCATCGACGAGCAGGGACAGAAAACAGTTTGGCTATAATCGGTTTGGGTAAAGCGATTGCAATGCGAGCTTTAGAGATGGATGCTGAACATGACAAATTGTTAGCATTAAAAACAGCGTTAAAACAGGGAATAGAGAAGAGCATTCCTGAGATTACATTTAATGGCCATCCAACCGATTGTTTGGCTGGCACCTTAAATGTCTCTTTTGCTAGAGCCGAAGGAGAATCGGTCTTATTATATTTAGATTTAGCGGGAATCGCAGTCTCTACCGGTTCTGCCTGCGCCTCTGGATCCCTAGATCCATCTCATGTATTATTGGCAACAGGTCTTGCAGTTGAATATGCGCATGGTTCAATGCGTTTCAGCTTGGGGCGGGAAAACAGCATGGCAGATGTTGAATATCTCTTAGAGAAATTGCCCCCAATAATTAAGCGTATCAGAGATATGTCGACACTATAAATAGATGAGGAAAAATAATTATGAGTACAAATAACAGCTGGTTATATACTGAAAAGGTAAAAGAGCACTTTATGGATCCAAAAAACTTTCTCGTGGATGAGAGTGAGTTTGACTATGATGCTAAGGGGTTGGTTGGTAGTGTGCAGTGTGGTGACCAAATGGCAGTCTTTATTAAGGTTGATACGGAAAAACAAATCATCGCGGATTGCCGTTGGAAAACCTATGGCTGTGCTAGTGCTATAGCCAGCACCTCAGTACTATCCGAAATGGTAAAAGGCATGTCTTTAGATCAGGCCTATGAAATCACTCCCAATGATATTGTAAAAGAGCTAGGCGGTTTGCCAGATCATAAAATTCATTGCTCAGTGTTGGGTGATAAGGCCTTGCGCGCTGCAATTGATGACTACTATAGGCAGAACAATATGGAAGATAAGATCAAAACTGTCGAAGCAAAAATAGTCTGTCAATGTATGAGCGTAACCGATGAAGAGATCAAAGATGCCATGTTGCATGGCGCTAAAACTTACGAAGATATTCAAAATATAACCAAAGCTGGCACAGTCTGTGGCCAATGCGAAGCAGAGATCAGGCGCATTTTGG
>JAGLXC010000098.1 GCA_023133095.1 Gammaproteobacteria bacterium
GCTAAGTTGTTTTGGCGTCATGCCCTGAGTGACTTTAAGCTTTTGTTAGCTTTTTGAGTCTCACAATGTAATTAAAGCACATAAAGTGCAATTTGTCAACAAAAAGTGCACTAAAAGTGCATTTTTGTGCAAGGTGGCGTTCTTTCTGTTTGTTGCATCCCCAAATTTCTTGTATAATTAATAACATGGACGCAGCAAAGACATTAGTAAAAGAACGTGCAAGTCGGGTCCGCATTCTACGCGGCATGACTAATTTAACTATTAAATCCTTTAGTGCTGAAGCTGGGGTTAGTGTTCGAGCTCTGAAAAACTGGGAAAGTGGGTCGTTAGCTGGTCTAACAGACAAAGCAGCGGAGAAGCTGTCTCTGGCCGCAGAAAGATGCGGCATCCATGCTTCTAACCTGTGGCTTATGTATGGCTCAGGAGCGCAACCCATTATGCTGGGTGAGATCTATAATAAAGCGGATGTTGTTAATGAGCCACCCGTAGCATATGGGAGTAGGTTTCAAATTAGTGCTGCAATTAAAAAGGAGATGAAATTTTTTAAACGACTCAATCCTGGCGCAGTAACCATGCAGATACTTGATGATAGTATGGAGCCATATTATCGTATTGGCGATCTAGTTTGCGGCATTCGAAAAATGGGAGCAGAGGTGATTCATGCTCTGAATCAGGATTGCATTATAGAGACAGCGGGGGAGGTTGCTCTATGTCGCAGGATTACTAAAGGCGCACAAGAGGGGCGCTATAATCTAAGTTGCATAAATCCCAATACAACAGTTGAGCCATCTATTGTGAGTGATGTTGAGGTGTTCAGCGCAGCACCAATTATTTTGATTAGGCGGTTAGGTTGATTAGCTATATTTTTTTAGTGCATAAGCTAATAAAGGATCGAGGACTCTAAGTTGGTTTTGTATTAGGCTAGGAAGCGCATCATCGGTGCGTTTTACTTTATAGACCATATCTTTGTTAATTAAGGCTCTGATAGTTTGATTAATTGTTGAGGCTGGTGTTTTGGATGCGCTTACAAATCCTTGGCCTGTTGGTTCAATAGCAGGATAAACAGCGAGTGTTTTTAAAATATCTTGCTGTTTAGCTGTTAGTTTTTCAAGTTCAGCAATAAGTCTCTCTTCATGTGTATTGTAGCACTCTTGCCAGCAAGCAAATACCTCTTCAAATTTAGGGGCATGCTTTAATTTCCAAAGTTCATGACATAATAAATTGACATAGTAAGGGTGCAATTCAGTTAAGGACACCATTTTGTTAAAAACGATATCTGACAGCTTTTCGTTCCATCTTTTTTTTGCTAGTTTTTGAATATGTGGCAGATAGCTTTTTGAGCTCATGCGTTCAAGGTGGAAAGTGTCGCATAGCATATATAGCGGTTTTGACTTGTTGTCAAACAGTTCGGTTAATAGGCGTCGATTACTGCCGGAAAAAATAAATACAATATTCGAGGTTTCCTGGGCAACGTGTCTGATGGCTCCTTGTATCGCTTTTGAGCTGCTGGCTTCTTTGATGTCTTGAAATTCATCTATAAAAAGAATGATTTTTTTCTTTTTTTGGTTTGCTAGAGTATCAAGTGATGTTAAGGCGGTGAATATCTGATCTACTGGATCAAAGCCAGTTGTTGCAATGGAGGCTTCAATGCTAAAGCCACCTGCATTTAATGATACTCGAAAATTGTTGAAAACAGTTTGTAGTTTGTTTAATATCTTTTGTTCAATAGGCATGATTTGCGAAACAGCTTGGCTGATTCCTGCTAAAATTCTTTTCGTAACAGCGCTATCATCATGCGCAAGAAACAGATCAATAGAGGCAAGAGGCATAGCTGATTCGGCAGCTGCCTTCAAAACTAAGCTCGACTTGCCATATCTTCTTGGCGCAATTATGACGGTATGGCGGCCTTTGTCTATGTTTTTTTGTAGCTCAGTTTTTTCTTTAATTCGATTACAAAACTGTGCGCCTTGTGCTAATTTTGACGGAAAATAATCTTGCATGATGTATTACGCTCAATATGTTACATTACGTTAATACATAGTATACGTAATATCGTAGCGTAATGCAATCTATTTTTAGCTGGTAATAGCTAAATCTTTGCCGCAAAAAGCCAAGCCGATATTTAACAATATTAGTGATGCCGCGTTGTTTGATTTTAGCTTCATAAGTTAATTTATCAATTTGTGCTAAAGCAATTTTAGCCTCTTGTTTTTCTTAGCGCCTTAAAATAAGTTTTCCTGATAAATTAAGCTGTTAGCAGAGATTTTACCTGGCAGCATACGATTTTTAAGATTTTCATTATATCGTGGTCTATACTTAATAATAATTTATGTTTATGAGGTCTGATATATGATTGAGGCATATTTAGAGAAGGCAATACAAGAAGCCGATAGAATTCAGCGTTATCCTGATTTGTTAGATCAACACCCTTATGTGCTTGTAAATGCAATGATGTTTTGCATAAAAAACATGGGTGAGCAATTGGCTCAAATTGCTAATGTTACTGTGGATTTATCAGTTGCAAATTTCAGACTCGTTGGTTTGAAGCGTAAGGTTTTTTATGCATTAAGAGACTTGCGCAACCATTTTGTGCATCATTGTGTTTTTCCCTCTGAGATTTGCAGTAATGCAGCCTTGTTTGTGCAATTCTATCGTTCCCTTCCTGCATTAAAAAAATATTTAGATCAGTTAAAAGACGAGAGTGTACGTCTTGTTGAGCCACAAGGATGTGATGCAAGAGAATTGGGAGAATTATCTAAGGCTTGCCATAATCTTATGGCGATTTTTCCGCAAAAAGATAAAGCAATCTATGCTGCTAGGGGTGATGAAAAAGATTATGCTGTTTATTATTTAAATGTAGCAATGCAGTTTTTGTGTATTTTTAACAGAATAGTAAACAACAATAAATTAATGCTTTGTGATCCAAATCTATTAGGAGATTTTGTGGCAAATCATCCAGCTACTTTTGATGCAATGCAAAACTGTCTGGAATCGTTTGTGGTAATACTTGGAAATGGGAATAGATGTGGGCACGAACAACCAGGAGACCAAGGATATAATCCTGCAGTTGAGGGGCCAATTAATAGCTTGAAAGCATGGGGCGCAGAGATGAATAAAATGATATTGCCCTTTGTCGATAGAGGAATTTTGGGTATGATCTCCAATAGACAGATAATTAAATATTTATATGAAAGGCGAAAAAAGGCTGCACATTCAACTAGGGATTTTGACGAGCGCACAATTATACGTTTTTTTGTTTGTTTGTCCGATCGTTATGATGGATTCGCCGCACTTGTAGGTGAGCGGAGTTGTTTCTATGTACATGTAATGGAGGTATTGAAATCGCTTCCTACTTCTTTAGACCAATTGGCTTTGCTAAGGAATATGGTTTTATGTCGAGCTGAGTCAGGAGGAGTTGGTCATGGCAGAGAGGCTCTTTTTGTCGGTTTTAGAGAATTACAACATGCGAATATAGCTATGCAGGGACGTATTGCTGTTCTGGGACAGCAATTCTCGGTGAATGCTAGAG
>JAGLXC010000099.1 GCA_023133095.1 Gammaproteobacteria bacterium
CTAAAATTAATTTTGGTAATGGATAATCTAACGCCAAAGTTTGCAATACCCCTTCTGCCGTTGATGGTTGTCCGCCTGGAGTCTTTTTTTGCACCGGCAACTTTAACTTTTCAAATAGAATCTCTTGCAACTGTTTAGGCGAGGCTAAATTAAAAACTGTACCAGCAATTTTATAGGTGTCATCAGTCAACTCTTGTATTCGCTTGCCTAGCTTTACACTCTCTGCACGCAAAAATTCAGCATCAATCATAACCCCATTTAACTCCAACCGCGCTAAAACTGGCACCAGCGGTATCTCTATCTCTTGCAAAACTTTTACTAACGTTGGTTCCTGAGTTAAACGCGACCACAACTCTTGATGCAATTGCAGCGCAACTGCAGCATCTTCCGCTGCATAGGGCGCCGCCTGCTCTATTGGCACCTGATTAAAGGTTAGCTGTTTTTTGCCACTACCCGCTACATCACTAAATTTTATTGTGCCTCGACCTAAATATTTTAAGGCTAAGCTATCTAAATCATGTCGCGAGGCCGTACTATCTAAAACATAGGACTCCAGCATCGTATCAAAGCCAACTCCTTGCATATGAATATCATACTTAACCAATACCTCCATATCATATTTTAAGTTTTGGCCAATTTTTATTTTGTCTGGATCCTCTAATAGCGGCTTTAATTTTGTTAATACAAAATCACGATCTAGCTGCGCTGGAGCATCGTCATAATCATGGGCTAATGGAACATAGGCCGCGCTATCACTATCAACAGCAAACGAAACTCCGACAATTTCAGCCTCTATTGTATCTAATGCTGTAGTCTCAGTATCAAAGGCAAAGCTAGCGCTTGCTGTTAATTTTTCTAGCCAAACATCAAATTCAGCGGCCGTTAATATTGTTTGATAATTAGCATTACTGATATTGTTAGCTTGTTCTAGCTGCAACACCTCCAGTAACCACTTTTTAAACTCCATCTGCTGTAACAATTCTATTAGCTTTTTATTATCTGGCGCGCGCTGAATTAACTCTTCTGGAATTAGATCTAATGCCACTTTTAAATCAAGGGTTGCCAATTTTTGCGCCATTGGCAGCTGCTCTAAGCTAGCGCGTAAATTTTCACCAACTTTACCTTTAACTTCATCTGCATGCTTTATAATTTCTGCAACTGTCCCATATTCAGCCAGCCACTTTGCGGCGGTCTTGGGACCAACTTTGGGAACTCCTGGAATATTATCTGAGCTATCGCCAACTAGCGCTAAATAATCAACTATTTGCTCTGGCATTACAGCAAATTTATCTTTTACAGCTACTGTGTCTAGCAGCTTATTGCTCATAGTATTAATCAAGTGAATATTGTCATTCACTAGTTGTGCTATATCTTTATCGCCAGTAGATATTAAAGTCTTAAGGCCTGCAGTTTCAGCAGCTACTGCTAACGTTGCAATCACATCATCTGCTTCAACTTTATCAATCACCAAAAGCGGCAGTCCCATAGCCTGAATCAGCTCATACAATGGACCAACTTGCGATTGCAGTTCAAGCGGCATTGTCGGACGATTAGCCTTGTAATCTGAATAGATATCATGCCTAAAACTTTTTCCCTTAGCATCAAAGACTATTGCAACATAATCAGGGTTATAATCAGTAAGGAGCTTCTTAATCATGTTAAGCACGCCATAGACTGCGCCAGTCGGCGCGCCCTTTGAATTAGTTAAGGGTGGCAAAGCATGAAATGCTCGATATAGATAGGAGGAGCCATCTACAAGGATTAGATTGTACGGTTTATCACTCATGGTTTATTATAACTAGCTTACTATCTTCTAGCAAATGACTCCAAAGAATGAAGCCCATCCCCAGGCTGTGAAAAATTCTGGCTAGATCCACCCTGGAGGTTAAATAATGTCTGACCGCCAACATATCGCAAAGAGTTACGTAAAACACTAGAACTAGGATCACGATCTGGTAGTTTAGGCAAAACAGTAACCAAATTGGGGCACTTAATAATATTATAGCCAAAATCTGCTGCAGCACTAGAAGCCACATCTAAACCTGCTCTTTCAATTTCTGTAG